>JAIVYW010000261.1:0-3271 GCA_048635215.1 Candidatus Atribacteria bacterium | reverse complement strand
TAGAAACCCCGAGACGTTAAATTATATGACTCTAAATTGAAAACTGGGAAATTTACAAAGATAGGTTTGCAGGCGGGGGTTTTCCATGATAGAGAAAAAAGATTTGTTGAAAAAAACACCATACTTGTCAGGGAATTTGATAGGTACATTCAAGAATACCCTAAATTTGCCGATAAAATACCTAATAATGCCCTTATTGTAATGCAGATCGAGAAATGATTTTTGGACACATTTAGAACCAGCTCGGAAAACAGAGGACACAGAGAAAAGAATGATTGATTTACAACAAAAAAATCCCCTGCGAACTCTGTGAGAAATACAATAGTCAATAATCAATCGAAAATAGACAATCCAAATGCGTTCCCGTTTTTGTTCTTACTGGACAAATGGGCCAGTGTGATGCATAATGAATAATGATGTTAGGACATGGAGGTTGGAAAATGTCTTCTACGATTACTATCGAAATACCGCGTGAGGTCATACATGCTACTCGGATGACACCACAGGAGCTGAGGCGGGAACTGGGAATACATCTGTTCCAGCAGGGCAGGTTGTCATTCGGTAAAGCCCGGGAGATGGCCGGCCTAACCGTATGGACATTCCAACAACTGCTGGGGAGCAGGGAGGTCCCTGTCCATTACGATGTGGAAGATTACGAGGAAGACCTGGCCACACTGAAGGAACTCGGTCGGCTATGAAGATTGTGAGCAACGCCTCCCCGCTGATCAATTTGGCGCGGATTGGCAAACTCGGAATTCTTCGTGAGTTATACGGTGAACTGATCGTTCCTGAAGCGGTGTGGCAAGAAGTTGTCGTGGAAGGGGCCGGGCAACCAGGGGCGGACGAAGTCGAGACCGCTAACTGGATCAAGACCCAAGCCGCTACTAATAGAGAACTTGAGCAGGCTCTGCAGCAGGAATTGGACCCAGGTGAAGCCGGAGCCATTGCTCTGGCAATTGGGATAGGAGCTGACTTACTACTGATGGATGAACACCTGGGACGAGAAGTTGCTTGTCACCTTGGACTCCGCTACACCGGGTTAGTCGGCATTCTCATTGAGGCAAAGCGCAAGGGTCAGATCCGTGCGGTGAAACCCCTGATTGATTCATTGCGTGACATGGCTGGCTTCCGCCTAAGCGATGAGCTTTACCGGCGCATCCTTAGGGATGAAGGAGAAACCTAACCAAGCGTGCGTATTATCCCACCTCTGCACATGACAATAGTCATTAGTCAATCGTCAATCAAAAAGCGTCCCATTTACCACTCAACCATTTGACTAAATCCCAATTTCAAGCTTTGACAAATATCAAGACATGTGGTATGTATAAAAGAAGATATCTTTTGTTGTACGCCAATACATCCGAAAAGGGAAAAAGGAATGGAACTATATTTGATTAAGTACCTGAATAAAATGTTAAAAAAGGCAAAATATGAATATGACCAAGCTACTAATTCCTGGTGTGCAAGTGTAGATGAGCTGCCCGGTGTTTATTCACAGGCCGACACTATTGAAGACGCACGCTCTGAGCTTGGTGAAGTGATTGAAGAGTATGTGTTTGTATCGCTGCAAGAAGGGCATCCTCTACCAGAATTTAGGAATTTTAGCAAAGCTGCTTAAGAAGGATGCCTCAAATTAATCCCATTTCAAGAAAGAAATTAATGTCCAAGCTTGTAGCCTTGGGCTTCGAAGGCCCTTTCAGAGCAACGAAACATCAATACATGATTAAAGGAAAGCATAAGATCTTTATTCCGAATCCACATGGAGGAAAAGATATTGGCACACCTCTTTTGAGGAAGATTATACGCCAACTTGGAATAGATGAGGATGAATTTATAAAATTATGAGACATTAAAACTTCACCCGTCTCACGGGCGTGACATTACAACTCCCTGCTCTTGCAATGAGCAATTGTTGACGTTACTTAACATAGACAATCATCAATAATCAATCGAAAATCGTCAATCCCTCTGCCCCATGCTCCATGTCCACAATCAGAGAAGTTATTTACTTATTTAAGGATGTCCCCGTTTTTGTTTAATAATCAATAGTCAATCGCTAATTCCTCTGCGCTCTTTGCGTGCTCTGCGGTGAAATACAATCGTCAATCGTCAATCAATATCCGTCCCATTTAACCAAATCCGAAAAACAATTGACATGGGTATTGCGCATTGGTATTATATGAGTATCATACTAAATGGGGGTACCAGCAATGAATACCCAAAAGATAGCCATAACAATTCCTATGGACCTGGTGCTGATAATTGATGAAATCAGCAAACAGCAAGGCATATCAAGGAGCCGGTTCATTTCTGAAATACTTCGTGAAAAAGTGATGAAAGATAGAGATCGGCGCATAAAAGAAGCTTATGATCGTATTTTTTCCGATGAATCAATTTGTAAGGAACAGCTTGATACAGCCGCTGGTTTTGAAGCATTCGGGAACATAGAGGGACAGGAATGGTAATTAGAAATGGTTCAGTTTACTGGGTTGATTTTTCCCCCGGAAAGGGCTCCGAACCAGTAGGCAGAAGACCGGGCCTGGTGATACAAAGCGACATATTAAATGATAGCAAGTTAAACACGGTGATTATGCTTGCCATTACTTCAACGATGAAAATCGGAGAATTGCCGGGCAATGTCGTGTTGCGAAAGGGAGAAGCTAATCTTCCTAAAAAGTGTGTTGTAAATGTTACACAAATAAAATCTGTTGATAAGAATAGTCTTAGGGAAAAGATCGGGAGCCTTTCAAAAAACCGAATGACTGAAGTGTATGAGGGCATGAAACTTGTAATGAACATCCCTTAATCTAACGTCTCGGAAATTGTACAACTTATTGAAAAAAAAATGAGATCATGTTATATTAAGTTAGTTCGCTTCGCTCACAATTGGAATGTTGGAATAATGGAATGTTGGAATACTGTGTTCTGGGAAATTGAGGGAATGATTTGTTGGGAAAATCACCTTGACAAGACATGTAACAAATGAGAAAGTGCCACTTAAAACATAAAGCCAAAGACGAATTTACATCCCCGCTAAAGACGGGATCTACGACATTCCACCATTCCAGTATTCCATTATTCCAGGTGCGAGGTAAAAGCTCAGGCCTCGCAAAAACCCCTTTATTCTTCCCGCTGGCAGCGGGATAGAAACCCCGAGACGTTAAATTATATGACTCTAAATTGAAAACTGGGAAATTTACAAAGATAGGTTTGCAGGCGGGGGTTTTCCATGATAGAGAAAAAAGATTTGTTGAAAAAAACACCATACTTG
>JAIVYW010000260.1:0-3272 GCA_048635215.1 Candidatus Atribacteria bacterium | reverse complement strand
ATAAATTGCAAAATCAGGACAGATCCTTTCACATAAGCCACAAAATAGACATTGATCAGAGTCCACTAATTTGGGAGGGTGATAACCTATTTGATTAAATTTCTCGGATATTTCAAGTACATTTCTCGGACAGTATTCAATACAAAACCCGCAACCTTTGCATCTTTCTTCAAGGATAATAATTTCTTTCAAATTTTTATCTTCCTTGTTTAGATCTGTCTTTTCTATTTTATCCATCAAGTTCTCCTTTACAATATTCCGAATTTCTCGTATGTATTTAATATGCAGAGATCATTCTTCATTATACTTTTTCATGCCTTCTTCATAAAGGTCGCTTCCAAATGTATCGTTTGCGACGATACAGGGGAAATCCACGACCTCAAGTCTTCTAACGGCTTCCGATTTCAGGTCCTCATATGCGATTATCTCAGCTTTCTTGATCGTTTTTGCAATTAGTGCGGCCGCGCCGCCTACCGCAGCAAGATAAACAGCAGTATTCTTCACCATTGAATCAAGAACCTCTTTTGACCGGTTCCCCTTTCCGATAGTGGCTTTCAGTCCTATATCCAGAAGTGCCGGGGTGTATGGGTCCATACGGTAACTCGTCGTTGGCCCTGCAGAACCGATAGCATATCCTGGTTTAGCGGGTGCCGGGCCGACATAATAGATCACCGCGCCGTTTATATCGAACGGGAGATCCTTTCCTTCTTCAACCAATTGTACAAGCCGTTTATGCGCGGCATCCCGGGCGGTATAAATAATTCCGGTGAGCAGAACCTTATCTCCGATCTTCAACTTCTTAAGGTCTTCAACTGCCAAGGGTGTGTTGAGTTTATATACTTCAGCCATTTTTTACTCCTTTATAAATTTTGTTCAAAGTTCCAAGTTGAGAAATACCATCCGAGAAAAGAATCTCTATCTTATAATTCTTCATCATTCATTTCCCCGCTTGTCACTTGTGCACTTGTCACTTGTGCACTTGTCACTTGTGCTCTGCGAAGCTTAACTTTTGAACAAGGCCCTACCCGGGCCTGCGGGCTATTCCTTATCCGGCGCCTCAAAGCAATTGCGGCAGCGGGCCTCATATAGCTCATTCGCCCCGACAAGTATCTGGGCATCGTTCTTTACTATTCTCTGTGTCTTTGTCGCGGGATTGCCGCATCTCATGCAGATGGCCTGTGTTTTCAATACATCGTCGGCGATCGCGGTCAGCTCAGGCATAGGCCCGAACGGCTTCCCTCTATAATCCTGATCGAGGCCGGCGATAATTATACAAATTCCTCTGCCTGCCAATTCTTCGACCACATCCACGATCCCCTTGTCAATAAATTGCGCCTCGTCGATACCTACCACTTCTGTGGTATCTTTAATATATCTTGCTATCTCATTAGAATTTCTTATATTTATGGCTTCTATCTTCTGGGCGGAATGCGAAACGACATACGCCTCGTCATAACGGTCATCTATCTCCGGTTTAAAGACGACAAGTTCCTTTTTTGCTATCAATACCCTGCGCAGTCTCCTTATGAGCTCTTCCGATTTGCCTGAGAACATGCAGCCGGTTATAACATCTATCCATCCCATTCCTTTTGGAATATATTTCATAATTGCTCCTCATTTATTTCGTATAACTTGATCTTCTTCAATAATGTCGGGCGGGAGATCCCGAGAACTTTAGCTACTTTCGTATGATTCTTCTTGTATTCGATCAAATTGGCTATGATCGCCATTTTCTCTATTTCCTTCAATTCCACCGAATGCGGCAGGGCGGAACGGGTGATATCCGGTGCGGCATTGCCGGTTTTAATGTTCTCCGGGAGATGCGAACATGTGATCGATTCAGATGAGTTGAAGATGACTATATTCTCAATGATATTCTTTAATTCCCTCACATTGCCCGGCCAATTGTAATTTTCTAATTTTTCGATCGCTTCGGATGAGAAATTCATCAATGCCTTACCGTATTTTCTGCAATACTCGATCATAAAATGATTTGCCAAGGGGAAGATATCCTCTCTTCTCTCTCTCAAAGGGGGTATATGAAGGTTCACGACCTTGATGCGGTAATAAAAATCTTCCCGGAATTTCTTCTGTTCAATGGCAGTCTTCAGGTCCGTATTCGTCGCGAATACCAGTCGGGTATCGACCTTGATCACATGTGTCCCGCCAATGGGCATGATCTCCTTTGTCTCAAGAAAGCGAAGCAGTTTAACCTGCGTGAACAATGACAGCTCGCCGATCTCATCAAGAAACAATGTACCGCCTTCAGCCATTTCAAATTTGCCCTTTTTATCGGCGGAGGCATCCGTAAACGCCCCTTTCTTGAATCCAAAGAGCTCACTCTCCAATAATGTATCGGGAAGCGCCGAGCAGTTGATCGGCATGAGCGGTCCGTCCCTTCTTAATGAATTGTAATGGATGGCGCGTGCGATCAGCTCTTTTCCAACGCCCGATTCACCCGTAATAAGAACACTTGCGTCGGTAGGGGCGATCTGCTTTATCTTCTGGAAAATACTTTCCATCACGGATGAGACCGCAATGATATTGTTGAAATTGTACTTGTCTATCAATTTTTCGCGAAGTGAGCTTACTTCCTTTTCCAGCCCCAGTTTTTCATAGGCCTTTTCAATGAAGAGTTCCAACTCCTCCAATTTGAAGGGTTTCATCAGGTATTGGAACGCTCCCGCGCGGACGGCTTCGATCGCGATATCAATGGATGACATACCGGTAACAACGATTATCTCGATATTCTTTTTGCTTGATTTCACGATCTTAATAAGTTCGATCCCCGAGCTCTCCTCCAGCTTCAGATCGGTAATAACTATGTCAAAACGATCCTTTTTCAGAAGGTCCAATGCACCTTTGACACTGGTGGAGCCCTTGACGAAATCCCCTTTCATCTTGAAGTAATCCATTACCGTTTCCCTCAGAGAGGAATTATCTTCGACGATTAAGAGTCGCCTCACTTCAAGCTCCCCGGAAATGTCAGAATGAAATATGTCCTGGTATCACTTGAATTCACCTTGACACTGCCTTTAATATTTTTCGCGAAACGATTGACGATGGCAAGGCCCAGGCCGGTTCCCGTCTTTTTAGTGGTGAACATCGGCTCAAATATCTTTTTTATTAATTCCTCGGGGATGACCGGGCCGTTGTTCTCAACGATGACCGATACCGCGCCGCCCGCGATCGAAGTGGACAATTTGATCGTGCCTGATCATTTTGATGCTTGGATGGAATTTTTGAGCAGGTTTACAATAATGGTCCTGACC
>JAIVYW010000259.1:0-3276 GCA_048635215.1 Candidatus Atribacteria bacterium | reverse complement strand
TGATGCCAATATGGACGGGACGGCAGATTACTTTTTAGGATTTGAAAACAATTATGGTACCTACACTATCTTTACAGATATCCCTTCATTGGACTCCGCGTATTCATTTGCAGATTCTCCAAATAACAGCACCTCTCATTGGATGTATGAAGCGAAAGTCCCATTTGCCGGCATCGGGGCATTCCCGGGGCAAACGGTTAGAGCATCCATTGTATTATTTGACGGTGATCAGGACTCGCTCATCGGTGAATGGGAAAACTATACAGATAACTTTGATTATTTTGATACTGTTGAAAATCGCGGGACCATTACTTTCGCAACCTACGCCGGTTGGCTTTCTGAGACTCCAAATTCCGGAGCAGTTGCAGTCGGCGGATCCGACGATATAGATGTATTGTTCGATGCAACGGATCTGATCCCCGATACATATACTGCGAATATCGTGATAAATAGCGATGATCCCGATGAGAATCCCGTTTTGGTTCCCGTTACATTAACCGTTTTACCCAAGCCCATCCTTACTTATGCCGGATATAAAAGCTATGAAGATAATAGCGGCAGCAGCGTTGGCAATGGGAACGGCATCCTGCAGCCCTCCGAAACAGGTGATATTGATCTTGCATTAAAAAATATAGGTTTTGGCACCGCAACAAATGTAACTTGCCAGATATCTTCCAGTGATACCTACATAAACATTCTGCAGAATAATTCCAATTTTAGCGATATGGAGGAAGGGAGATCATACATTTCTTCAGCGAAGTACAATATACAGGTTTCTACATCATGTCCGCAGGATCATTATTCCCTGATAGACCTTCTTATGAATTGTGACGGTTATACCTATAATGAAACATTCCTGCTTTCTATCGGCAAACCCACCATTTTACTCGTAGGCGACGATGATAATTTCAATTACGAATCCATTATGCAGGATGCGGTTATTGCAACTGGATTCAAGAATGATCTCTGGCGCGTCTGCCGCAAAAGTATTCCCGATTCAAAGATATTGTCTCTCTATGATGTCGTTTTGTGGACCACAGCAAACAATGCAGGCCTGGATTGGACAAAAAGAGAGAGCAGTATTGCCGGATATTTTGATAATGGCGGGAGACTTTATTTATCAAGCCAGGATTATTTGAATGACATTGATGGCATTTCTACACTTGCTCAAAGTTATTTCTTTATAAATTCATATACTCCGAATACATTGTTCACAAACGCCGTGGGTATAAACGGAGATATCATTTCCAATACCATGAACATGAATCTGATTTATCCATTTTACAATAGAAGCGATTTTATTACTCTCAATAACCCGGCCACACCTATTTTCTCCGATGGTGGTGGAAATTATGAGGGTCTCAAGCTGATCAATAATTCCTATAGAGGGGTATTTACCGCATTTCCTTTTGAAGCGGTCTCACAAACAGATCCTACCCCCGATAACACAGGAAATCTCATCTACCGAGTAATCAGCTTTCTTTATCCCCCTGGCCCCATTGAAGTAAATGGCATCGCGGTTGATGATTCTTTAGGTAATAATAACGGGATTTCGAATCCGGGCGAAACGGTTTCCCTCAGTATATCCGCCGATAATCTGGGCTATGAAACATTTGATAATGTAACTGCCGATCTCACGACTGCAAATACATATGTTGCAATGATAAACAGTTCTGTTTTTGTGGGAGCAATGAATAAGTTCGACACAACCAATTTACCGTCAAGCTATCAATTTAATCTTGATCAGAATTGTCCCGACACAGAAATAATTTTTGCAATTCATTTCCATGACCCCTCTTTGAATAATTTCTATGACACCTTTACGATCCCAATAAATCATGCTCCTGAAATAATAGAATTCTATGTTGACGGCAGCACCGATTACAGCCGTATTGTCAATAATGTACCGGTATTTGAATGGGTTTATTCTGATATTGAAAATGATACTCAGATCTCATATATTATTCAGATCTCTTCGGATACCGACTACTCAATTGCCGAGATGTGGGACACCGGGATAATTGTATCATCTATGCATTCGGATACCTATGCGGGGTTGGCTTTAGACGATGGAGCAACATATTATCTGCGAATTCAGGTTTCGGATAATTACGATGCGGCCAACTGGTACTACCACGACCTGTATTTTAACAGTAAACCCTCACAACCGGTCAATATCTCACCTGCGGACGGGGTGATCAGTAATACTTCAACTCTGATCGTTTCAAATTCAACCGACGCTGACAGTGATACGCTGAAATACGATTACAATATATATATATCTTCCCCGGTCACAGATCCTGCCGATTATACAATTTCGAATATTTCGGAATGTGTTAATACCACTCCAGGATTCATTTCTTTACCTGATAACGGCAGATACTACTGGATTGTAAGATCAACAGACGGATATGAATACAGCGACTATTCTACGGCAACCTGTTTTGATCTAAATATTCAGAATGATCCGCCGAATCCCTTCTCATTGTTTTCGCCTCCATCAGGAACATCGATCGACACTGACAGCGTAACGGTCACATGGGAAACCGCCCAAGATCCGGATCCCGCTGATAGCATCAGCCATTATATTGTCTATACATCTACATACTCGGATTATTCTGTTTTTCTTTCTACTTACACTACGATTGATACAGGCGTTGAGCTGACATACTTAATTGAAGATTTCAAGAATTATTGGAAGGTGGAGGCTTTCGACAATAATGACAGCTCCACAGTTTCAACTGAACAGGATTGGTATATTATCAAAAGTGTGGTTAATGATACTCCTTCGGACTTCCTATTGGTTTCACCGGTAAACGGGGTGGAAACATCAATATTTACATTGAAATTACTCTGGGAAGAGCCCGTTGATCCCGATCTGAATGAAACCTTCTCCTACTCCATCTATTTAAGTACAGACAGCAATTTTATTGCGGATGTAACAATGTATGCTTCAAATGATACATATTATGATATCATCACTCCATTAAGTAATTATGCAACATACTATTGGAAGGTAGAGGCAACGGATAGTGGCGGAAATATCTGCTATTCAAAAATTGATGATCCGGGATACTTCAAAGTATTAAATAGTGAGCCTCAGGATTTTACATTGATCTACCCGGTAGATCATTCGCAGATCGATCTTCTCGATCCTGACTTTGAATGGAACATTTCCGTCGACCCTGACGGCGATGATGTCGAATATACATTGACATACAGCACCGATCCGACATTCGCATTAAAAACAGAGGTGAGCAATATTACAAACACCTA
>JAIVYW010000258.1:0-3284 GCA_048635215.1 Candidatus Atribacteria bacterium | reverse complement strand
TGATGTAAATGCTAAATCTGTCTCACTCGGTCACACAAAAGAGCATTCGCAACCGACATTCCGAAGGAGTGGAGGCTTAGAAAATCCGCAGGATTTTCGCAACCATCCCAATAATAACCACCCCAGCAATTATATTCTGCTCAGGCTTCCACTGTGACTATCGCAATCACCAAGGCCACCTTGCGTTCGCTTGCGCTTTTGGCTGTGGCTGCCGATACTAGGGAACTCCGCACAGCACCTCACGATGCTGCACTTCCTTTTCTCTTCGCTCGGTTTTTGATAATGCCCATGATCTTTGAATAGAACCTCTTCTGGGTTCTGAATCCCCACCCCACGACAACTATTCGGCTGAAAGGGCCTGAAAGTTCAAAAGGCACTTTCTGATCTTTTAATTTGGGACGGATCTTCTCTAATTCACTTTCAGACAGTGTAAGCAGAAGCTTCTTAAAATCCCCGCTGCTGATCCTGTCAAGGTAATTTATGCTTATATCATCGCCCAATACCCGAAAAAAAGCTTCCGGGCCGGAATCAACAAGTAATTGATATTCATCATCTCTGACAGATACCGCGAGGTATCTCTCGTCAGAAAAGGAAAAGTCATCATTCACGATCAATGTGTTTTCATCTTTTCCCAGGCCTTTGACGATCATGGGGACACTGTATTTCTTCGCCGCCTCGATAGCTTTACCCGCGATTATGCTGACATCGCCCTTAGAGAGTTCCATCATCGTGAAATAGTCTATCTTCTTGATCTTCTTCCCCTCAGTTAATTCAGGATTTACGGTAAAAATAGCGCCGGTATCCTTGTAGAACTCTACCAGGTCCGATTTCAATGCGGCCCCTATAGAAACTGCGGTAAGATCGCTTCCGCCGCGGCCGAGAGTGGTGATCTCTTCCAGAAGGTTCACGCCCTGGAAGCCGGCGACTATTACCACCTTGCCGAGATTCAATTCAGATTGCAATTTCTCGGAATTGATCTTCAATATGGAAGCATTTCCGTATTCGGAATCTGTAATAATACCGATCTGATGGCCCGTAAATGAGATCGCGGGGATCTTCTTACCGTGAAGGTACAGGGATAGCAGGGCTCCTGTTTTCTGTTCTCCGGTAGATATCAGCATATCCATCTCTCTCGGATCGGGGTTCGGGCTGATGCTCTTCGCGTAATCAATAAGCCCTTCAGTCTCTTTCTTCAGGGCGGATACCACGGCAACGACCGAATTCCCTCTTTTCAATGTCTCTATAATATTGTTTCCGACCTTCTCTATGTCGTCAAGAGTATTAAGGATTGAGCCGCCGTACTTCTGAACGATCAGGTTCATTTAAAATTCTCTTTAAACCATTCCCCGGTTTCCCGTAATCCCGTTCTCATGTCTCGCGTGGGTTCCCACCCCGTGGCGCTTTTAAGCTTATCGTGGGAAAGCAGGCTTCTCAGCAATTCTCCCGGCCTGGCCTCCAAATAAATGGGCTCTCTGCCGTATTTCAACTCATCCGCCAATATATGGAAGATCTCGTTCACAGTAGCTTCCTTACCCGTGGAAATATTGAATATTCCCTGTGTCTTCTGCTCATATACTTCAACCATCGCGTCAACTACATCGCCGATATAAACAAAATCACGGGTTTGATTGCCGTCACCGTAAATATTGATCTTTTTATCTTTCAACATGCGGTTCGCGAAGATCGAGACCACGCCCGCTTCGCTTTGTGGATTCTGCCTGGGGCCGTAAACATTACTGAAACGGAAAATCGAAGTATTGAAGCCATAGAGCTTTTTGAAACAAAAAAGATATTTTTCAATGGTCAATTTATCGATCCCATAAGGAGATTCAGGTTCGGTCGGATGATCTTCCGTCGCGGGGTATTCGATCTGCTCCCCGTAGATGGCTCCGCCCGAAGATGCAAAATAGGTCTCCGCAACCCCATATTTGGCAGCGTTCACTATGAGATTTACACTGCCCTTAACATTGACATCGATCTCATATTCGATCTCGCTCAAAGATTTTCGGATATCTATCTGCGCGGCAAAATGAAATACCGAGTCTATCTCGTGATTCTGAAACACTTTTTTCAGGTTTAAAGACCTGATATCCATCTTGTAGAAGATCGCACTTGAATTCAAATTTGTCTTCAATCCGCTGGAAAGGTTATCAATAATGATCACATTCTTTCCCAATTCTATCAGACGATCCACCAAGTGTGATCCGATAAATCCAGCTCCGCCGGTTACTAATACATTCATAATATTTCTTCCCTCATCTTATATACAGCTGTCTGCATGCCTTCTAAAACGGCATCACAGATTAGAAAATGTCCTATCGAAGCCTCTTCTATCAGGGTATTGCCCTTGAATGGCTTGATATTCTCCAAGGTCAACCCATGTCCGACATGAACACGCAGGCCGACTTCATGTGCGGTCTCAAAAGCTCTGAAAAGGCGTTCCAGCTCCTCTTCGACGGCAACAGTGTCCTTATTCAAGAATGCTGTCGCATATTTGCCGGTATGGAACTCAACTATATCTCCCCCGCATTGTTTTGCCGCTTTTATCTCATCCGTTTCAGGCTCAATGAAAAAACTTGTCAGTATGCCCTTCTGCTTGAATCTTTTTACAAGAGGTGTAAATTTATCCTCATTGCCGGCTACGGCAAGCCCTCCTTCCGTTGTCAGCTCTTCTCTCTTTTCGGGAACAAGCGTGATCTGATCAGGAAGTACCTTCAAGGCAAAATCAATAATCTCCGGATAAGCCGCCATTTCAAGGTTCAATCTCCTCACTGTCCGCCTCAAGAGCATGATGTCCTCATCCTGAGTATGCCGTCTATCCTCGCGCAGGTGCGCAGTAATACCATCAGCTCCCGCCTGAATAGCTAAAAAAGCGGCAAAAACAGGAGAGGGGAAACCCTCTTTCCTCTGTTCTCTTAAAGTCGCTACATGGTCTATGTTAACTGACAGTTTCATCGCATAATTCTCCCAACAAGTGCACGTTTATTATACCATTAAATAGGGGGAAATACAAGTTTTCGCTGTATGTATTGGCGTATTGGCGGATTTTGACTTATTTTGTTGAGGCCAGTGATCTGATTCAAAAATGCTATGACAATGGAATGTTTAGATTTGAGTCAATTCCAACGATAAATGCAGTCTGAAGTGTGAGGCATTAAGAAGTGTGAAGTGCGAAGTGGGGAAAAGACAGGATGAAATAAAACTGGATCCCACGGTCGCAAGCTCCCTCTGGATGACATTCTCCTCTTCTTTATTTCCTTCCCGCATCCGCTCACCGGGAGCCC
>JAIVYW010000257.1:0-3303 GCA_048635215.1 Candidatus Atribacteria bacterium | reverse complement strand
GCGATGAATATAAGGTCATTTCCTTTAAGCAATTGGATAGGGAATCCAGTTCCGAAAGGCCCTCTGATCCCAACAGCATCTCCCGCTTCCATTTTGTGCAGCGCACCGGTCAATTTGCCCACATCCCTGATAACCAGCTCAAAAAAGCCCCTTTGAGTCGGGGATGAAGATACGGAGATCGGAGCATCGCCGATGCCCGGGATCGATACCATGACAAATTGTCCCGGTTCATGATCAAGAAGCTCACCACCGTGCAGGGAGATCTTAAAATACTTCTCGAACTCTGTCATCTTTTTAACTTCAAGTATTTTGCCCTGTTTAATATCATAAGGAGATTTTCTTATTTCTCTTTTATCCATTTTAATTCCCCTTTTTTTCTTCGATCAAAGCATTGATCGTTTCTTTCAGATCGATTCCGGCAACACAGGCTCGGGTACATCTGCCGCAGCCGGTGCAGAAGTATCTTCTGAATTTGGATACGGTATAATTGAATTTTCTATTGAGGCGATGCCTCTGGCGTCCTCCCCTGTCCTCTCTGAAGTTCTCGCCGCCGGCTACCTCCGCAAAAGAACCGTTCTGACATGAATCCCATACCCTTGTCCGTGTGCCGGTATTAAGATCAAGGTTGATATCATCTATAATATCGAAACAATAACAGGTAGGACAGACATTTGTGCAATTTCCACAGGAGACACATTTTTCTCCGATCTCATCCCAGACCTTACTTTTCATTGAATTCTCAAAAAGAGGCTTCAATTCAGAATAAGGTATGTCAATTTCATTTTTGAATATACTTCTCTTTCTTTCCTTCAAGAGCCTTAATTCGCTTACATCCCTTTTATCTGCTTTTGTACATAATCCGGTCTTATTGATAAGTTTTTCCCCGTGATATGTATTCACATGAATGATAAAGCGGTCATCTATTTCGGTGAAGAAGAGGTCATATCCGCCATTTGGATTATGATTGTCCATTAATGCGCAGCTGGCGTTCTCATCACAGTAATTGCTGCATTCCAATCCTATGATCAATATTCTGTTCTTTCTGAGGATGTAATTATAATCCCTGGGATTTTCAGAAAAAATGATATCCAGACACTGAATACCGAAAAGATCACAGGTGTGAACGCCGAAAAGGACCATCTCTTCCGAATACATAGTAGGAGTCCACTCATTTTTCCTCTTATCGTATTCTACAATCGTCTCCTTCTGAGGAAGAAAATACTTTTTCGGAGGAAGAATTGTAGATGTATAATCCAAAGCGATCCTCTCACCGGAAGTCACCTCCTCAAAGGCAAAGCTTTTAACTCCCTTTTTGACTGGAGCAACTACTTTCTTGGTTCTGGCGATCTGCATGATGAAATCATTCATATCCTCCTTTTTCAGAATTACTAAGTTTTCCATATACTCTCCATTTCAATCTTAAATTTTTCTAAGGCCGCTTTTCATCAGACATTACCTGATCCTTGTAATTTAAAAAACATAGGATGAAGTGAATAGGATAAAGGAGATAGCCGGCTCAGGGTCTTTTTCTTATTCAATCCTAAATTATTATGTAATTATAATTTATTTTTATTGTATTTTCAATAGATAAATCAAATATTGTGAAAATTTTCTCAAACTATATGTGTAGTGTTTAATAATTAGCAGGACAATGGCTGATGGTATTTTCTCTGCTTCGTCTCTCACCCCCCTCGAGCACGGCGCAGCCGTGCGACCAACCGAGAGTTCCGGAAGGAGTGAGCGATCGTTAGAGCTTTTAGAGGCAGGAGCGAATGTTCGAGGAAAAATGACATGCTGTCTGAGAGAGGAAACTTCCGAACGAGTTCATGCATTTTAATGAGTGTATGCTTCGGTCCGAAGGAAAAAGCGAAAGGAAAAGAGAACCCCTTCCGGAACAATAATATATATATCTTTCTTTTTGAACATCATTTAATGATGTAAGAAAAGCATATGTTAATAATGAACGATGGATTCCTGATCTGTGTCGGGAATGACGGAATACAATGAACAATTAGAGAAGAGGTTGGAGGCTTATAGAGAAATTGACAATGGACAATTATAAGATAAAACAATGAAAAATGGAGAATTAGAGATGAGGTTAGTTGAGGAGTGAATAGTGAAAGAATGGGTGATAGGATGATAAGTTGATAGGATTATAGGTCAAGAAAACTGGGTGCCACGCTACGCTCTGCATGACACTGAGAAAGCTGGATCCTCGGCGGCGCTGGAATGATGGTAGAAATCGGGGCGGCTTTTTCAAGCCGCCCCGTAGGATCATTTGATCAATGCAAATTTACAGGTCACCGTTTCTTCAGCGCCCTTGAAGACGATAAGATATACGCCTGATGCATAATCTTCCAGTTTGGATTTTGAAAGATCGTAGCGGTTAGTGTAACCCCCGCTGCCCAATTGCGGACCCTGTGTATCATCAAAGTCAACAAGTGAAATATCAAGCAATTCGCCGGAAACGGAGTATATCAGGATCTCTTCAACCGCCCACTTTGTTTCAAAGGAAAGCGGTGCTGTAAGATCAACGGCATAATAAGGATTAGGATAGACCACGACATCGCCGAGATCATCAGAAACAACCGATGCCTTTGAGGCAATTGCGTAAATGCCCAGTGAATATACCTCGGCGCTGACACAACCGCCTATGCTATCCAACTCCACCTTTGATGCGAGCTCTTCCCAATCGCCCATCACTTCATTGTAATAAAGGAGTGTCAATGAGGAAGTCAAGCGGTCTTTCAGCTCTTCATTCATAAAGTGGATCGAAACCATCGCATTTATCATGGCATCATCATTGCCGGCTGATGAGAATTTTCTGGATTCTCCAATATATTCATAATTTCCCATGATCTCGGGAATATGTATCGGTGATTCGATGGTAAGCGAGCTCAGATATCCACCCTCAGTAATATCCATCGATGAGAGCGAATAATCCTGTACCCTGAGTCCGGATTTTGTGAATCCCTGAGTAATCTGATGATTGATCACATTCAAGGAGTATATGCCTCCAGAATCACGGCTGGTATAGATAAACTGATCACCGCCCGCGGGAGCCCATTTCATGAAGCCTTCATTATAAGGATTCGCTTCAAGAACAGATCCATCGGATTGCGAGCCGTCCACAGCTTCGTAATAGGCATCAAAGTTGGCGGAAGCAAATTCACCATCCGGATCTGTCCAGAAATCAACATTTGAGAATGCATTGTTCTGATCGATCACATATGATACCTGTGTACCGTCAACGGAAATACTTGGAGACCAGCATGGCTCGGAGTATCCCGATATAAGCTCAAC
>JAIVYW010000256.1:0-3303 GCA_048635215.1 Candidatus Atribacteria bacterium | reverse complement strand
AAATCAGAATAACTCATGTATAAACATTCAATTATATTCTTCCTGCTCATATGTTTATTATGGTTTATTGAACTCTCAAAATACAGCAAAGCCAAAAGTGCTGATTATCACTACCGGGGGAACCATAGCGAGCAAGGCGGCAGAGGCACCTTTAATTAAGGGTTCTGAACTTATTCAGGCTCTCCCCCAACTCATGCAATATGGAGATATTGAAGTGGAAGAATTCGTCAGGATCGGATCCTCTAAGATGACACCTGAGATTTGGCTAGACTTGTTGAAACGAATCAATGTTGTTTTGAACGAAAACCCTGACCTGGCATGTATAATAATTACTCACGGTACCGATACTATGGAAGAAACAGCTTTCTTTCTTAATCTTACACACAGGAGAAAAACGCCCATCATTTTGGTAGGCTCAATGAGGTCTTCCGGTGAAATCTCCGCCGATGGTCCCGCAAATCTGCTCAATGCCGTTCGGGTCGGGATTTCCAAAGAGGCTGTTGGAAAAGCAGGTTCCGATGAGATTGCTTCGGCCGATAAGAGCGCACTCTTCGCTCGAATCCAGGGAGAAAAAGCACCATGCCTGAGTTACCGGAAATAGTCAACCTGGCCCGACAGATGGATGAGGAACTCCGTGGAAAGAAAATCGTTCAGGTGAGCGTGCGTCAGGAAAAATGCCTGAATGTGCCCGTGGAGGACTTCGAATCGCTCGTGAAGGGCAAGACCATAGGACCCGTCACCTCACGGGGCAAGTGGATATTTTCAAAACTCGAGCCGGAGGCGTGGTTCCTGCTCAATCTCGGGATGGGGGGAGACGTCCTCTACCACAAGCCCGGAAAAACCCTTCAATTTTAATGAATCTTTATATGTAATCAGGAATTTCTGATTACCGGATTTCTGTATTTCCGCATCACAGAGGATCTCACCCGGAGATGCTGACACTGATAATCTCGCAGCTAAGTTCACCTTCTCTCCCAAAGAAGTGTATTCCATCCGCTTTTCACTTCCGGTTAGCCCGGAATAACCCGTCCCTTTGGTAATACCTGCCGAAAGGAAGGGAAATTGCCGTGTTATAAAGCTGGAAAACTCCAATGCTGCAACAACCGGATGTTCTATGGATGTGGGAGCACCAAAGATACAAAGTGCGATGCCGCCCTTTTCCGAGAAGTCCACTTTATTTAGATAGCCGCCACATCTACTTACTAAAGAGATCATTTCTTTTATCATCTCTCTGTATTCGTTATTTTTCGGAAAAGTGAAAAATACCGACACCACTTCTCTGAATTCTCCCAAAAGTTCTGATCTTAAAATATTATTTGGAATGAATTCACGGGTTCTCCTTTCATAATCAATTCCCTCGGGGATATCCAAATGAAATTCATCATTTATATCATGCCGCGGTCCGATACTGTAAAAATCAGAAGACGCCTTCGCTTCCTGCTTATATGCATTCTCAAAAGCACTTCCATAAAAAAGAAATACACTATTGGGATCACCCTTAATAATTTCCCAATATACATTACCGCTTCCAATACCAAGGCGGGCAGAAATATTGACCTTCAGATCCCCGTTAATGCTGATGTCCCGTCCAAAATTTAACATGATATCTTGAGCGACCTTCTCCAAGGAAGATGCCGGAAGGCCGGGAAATACCGCGGTGAAAGCATCTCCGCCGAATCTCGTGATCCATCCACCATTATTGTAAACAATGTCTATGCACGGAGAAAATGTATTCTTAAGAAGATCCGCAATGGCCTCGGCTCCAGCTGTACCTTGCTTGGCAAGTCGGGATGTCATCGAAGTAAAACCGGCTATGTCGAGGAATAGTACCGAGCCGGAGAATTTCCCCTGATCCTGCAGCGAGAATATTGGAGGTGGAAGAAAGATTTTGAAGTCCATGTAGATATTATAACTGATAATTGAGAATATGCAAACCAACGCACAAGCGACACGCTATGTAGTGGACCCAGGGACAAGTGGACCCAGTGGAACAATGGGAGAGGAATAAGAAAAATCGTATGAGATAAGAATTTCTTTGTGTTCTATTTAATAATTGTGGTTCTTCTCCGTTTGAGTTGATGCAATTTGCTGTAATTCGGCGTTATCAGAGAAGGTAATCGCAATTATATTAAGGATTGATAAAGCCTTTACGAAAACATCATTATACAAGTTGCCTTTTGTCATTCTGAAGGAGTTTAAGACGACTGAAGAATCCAGATAAGGGATGGATCCTTCGGCGATGCCTCAGGATGACAGCTCCAGAATATATCCAATACACAATAGTTAGAACTTCTTAGATTCTAAAGATTTACCAACTTTTTGGGAGAAGAACCTCCATTGTCAATTGTTTTATGCACATAAAAGAGGGCATCTTCGATGGTTTTACATTTTGAAATAATTACGATGTTATGTCCCCACGGAATTTTAACTAAATCACCTATAATCTGTGGTGTAATTTCATAACAGTTTGTTATGGAATTCACATTTTTAGTATAAAAAAGGAACCAACGACGAATATGTTGTAAATTAACTTCAGAAAATCCTTTCATTTTAGGGAATTCATTCATCAAATCTTTACTCACTTGCGCTAAAAAACCTGTTCCCCACTTTATTTCTTTTTGCTTTTCAACAATATCTCCACCTAATTCCCAGTAAAAAGTCAAAAGCTCTGTATTCACTTTTAAGGCCGCTTTTATTTGAACAAAACGAACTTTTTCTTTAATTTCGCGAAGCCAATTAATATATTTATGATTTATTTCCAATTTCTTATTACTATTCCGTGATTTCTCTCTCATTTTAACTCCAGTTAATAGTCAATAACACTACAAGGGTACCGTATCTTTTCGCATCCTGTAAGGAAGTGTTGGATAAATTACTTTTTGCTTCTCTCAATGTCCCTCCGCATACGAAATTATACCATAACTGTTTCAAGAGTCAAAAAAACCGCGACGTATGAGGTTGTACCGTGTCGCGTGAAGAAATCAAATATCAATTCCTCTATTCCACTCTCCACTTGTGCACTTGTGCTCTTGTCACTTGTGCTCTGCGAAGCATGTTCATTAGATTCAAATAATTCTCAACTAAGTAAAAGAAGTGAAACACCGTCCCTATTCCATCATTTTGCAACAAATGCAACGACCGTCCCCATTTACCTCCCCATTTACCCACCTTTTACACTATCCTTGATATCCAATGGAATTCTGAATTTTATTATTACATCTGCACCATTCAAAACTTCTTTCGGACAAATAAACGACATTTCTTTCTCTGAAACTCTTAATATTGGATCAATCCCATAACTAT
>JAIVYW010000255.1:0-3322 GCA_048635215.1 Candidatus Atribacteria bacterium | reverse complement strand
TAGTTTGCGCCAGTTCCAGGCCTGATACCACAATATCTTTTCACGTAAACCGCAGCGTCCACAGGTGGCTAAAGATTTTTTAAGCCAACGAATGGCTTTTTAATAATTCTTAGCTTCTTCGTCGATTCGTCCAAGCAACCAATAAATTTTTTCATATCCAACTCTGTGTTTGAGATCAGTGATCAAGCTGTGAAGCAGCTTCTTGGTTTTACTGACCTGCCCGACTGTCCATAGGGATCTGGCGTATAATATAATTGTTTTGTGATATTTTTTTGCATATTTTTCCAAATATTTGACATATGAATCTACACTTCTCGCGCGCACAGAATCAAATCCCGTAACGACAACATGATCAAAGAGCGGAAATAATATTTGAGATACATGGTAAAGGGGTTTTTTCTTGACCATGCCGAAGAGAAGAACCTTCTCCCCTTTTACCGAGTTCAGTTTTTCCCTCAATGTTTCTTTAAGCCCCAGGGCACCGCTTTTATTGTGACAGCCGTCGATCACTATATAGGGATCACGGGAAAGGACGGAAAGCCGGCCAAGCCAATTCACCTTTGATAATCCTTCTCTTAAAATATTCTCATCGGGAGTACCGAAAAGTAATGTGTCCGCGCGCAATGCCAAATGCAGATTGGCCAATTGATGGCTGCCTCCCAATGAGAACGCCAGGCGTGAATACCTTTGGCCCTTCAAAGTTATTGACACCACTGATCCGCCAAGCTCCATGGTATCGGGCTCTATCTGTATTTTGTCTTCTATCGGGCAAATACCATGCCTCTTCTTTCCTTCCTCCATTATCACTTTCCTGATCCTCGGTGAAGGTTCTTCTGTCAGAAAAGGCCGGCCGCTCTTAATAATCGCGGCCTTCTCTTTAGCGATCAGCGTTTTACTCTTTCCCAGAAGGCGGCGGTGATCATAATCGATCATAGTGATCAGAGACAATTCCGGTATCACAATATTAGTAGCGTCCAGCCGGCCGCCGAGTCCGACCTCTATAATGGCCCAATCAACCTTCTGATCCCGGAAATATAAGAAGGCGGCCATTGCGGATATCTCAAAGAATGACGGATCTATCCCCGCCTTTTTTGAGCGGCGGACAATTGTTCTTAAATAACTCTTGAGGGGGTTGTCAGCGATCTCTGCTTTATTTATACGAAAGCGCTCATTATAATTCACAAGGTGAGGTGATGTGAACAATCCTGTTTTCAATCCCCTGGCGCACATCAGCGACTCCAATATGGCGCAGGTCGAGCCTTTGCCGTTGGTTCCTGTAACATGTACGATCTTTAATTCTTTTTCAGGATTATCAAAAAGATCTGCAAGGGCGGTAATATTGTTAAGCTCGTATTTGATTTCATTTTGTTTTTTTTTGTAGATCGATTCCAAAAAGGCGGAATCAATTGCCATCTACATATCCGAGTATCTTAAATAGGGTATCTTTGAAATCCTTTCTTTTGACGATCGCATCAACCATTCCGTGTTCCATTAAGAATTCCGATTTCTGAAAGCCCTCAGGAAGTTCCTGTTTTATCGTCTGCTGTATCACTCGCGCACCCGCAAAACCTACCAGGGCATTGGGTTCAGCGATATTAATATCACCGAGCATTGCAAATGATGCCGTCACGCCGCCGGTCGTGGGATCAAGAAGAATACTGATATACGGCAGACCCTCTTTTTCCAATTGAGCGAGCATCGCCGATGTCTTCGCCATCTGCATCAGGGAATAGATCGACTCCTGCATCCGGGCACCGCCGGAAGATGAAACTATGATAAGGGGCAATTTATTTTCTATGGCATGTTCGATAAGGCGGGCTATCTTCTCGCCTTCTGCGGAGCCGAGCGAACCGCCCATGAACTCAAAATTGAGAAATCCGATAGCGACAGATATGCCGTTGATCATTGCGGAACCGCAGATAAAAGCCGATTTCTGAGATGTCTTGCTGATGGCTTTCTGAATGCGTTTTTTATAGGGTAAAGAATCTTTGAAATCCAGTGGGTCAAGGCACGATATGTCAGGAAATATCTCCGAAAAGGAATTCTCGTCAGTGAAGAATCTTAACTTCTCAGCAAAATTCAGCCGGAAGTGATAGCCGCAGCTGGTACAAACATAATCCACTTCGATAAGATTCTTCTTCCAGATTATCTCACCGCATTGAGGACACTTACTCCATACTTCTTTCTTAATATCCACCGGACTGTTCTTGGCTTTGTTCGGCTTATCTTTTCTTGAAAACCACCCCATGGTCCACCTCTTTAAATCTCAATTATCTCATCTTCATACAGCAGCTGCAGAGCAAGGTCAACATCTTTGGGAAAAAGATCCTGAACGATATCATCAATGAACATCGGTTTGATATGATATATATAGATATCCGTCTCCTGATGTTTGAGTTTCTTGAGTTCCTCACGCAATAATGAAGGGCAAAGATGTTTGGATACCTTAGCGATATTCAGCAAGCGGTCAGGGAAAGATACCTCGATTATCATTGCGTCAAGGCGATCAAGTTTATTTACATAGTCCCACATTTCCGGCGCTT
The DNA here is from genome assembly GCA_048635215.1 of Candidatus Atribacteria bacterium. Lineage (GTDB taxonomy): Bacteria > AUK180 > AUK180 > AUK180 > AUK180 > JAGLWT01. The sequence goes on along the minus strand of JAIVYW010000255.1, from coordinate 779 downwards.
CTATCATATCGCCCGTATAGAGGAAATTCTTTCCATCCTGCTTGATATGAAATCCGGAAGACGGCACGATATGATCCGTTGGCAGCGGAGTTATCTCAACTCCATCAACATCAATCGTCTCATAATATTCGATAGTGGCGAAATCGATCCGCGGTGTTCCTGAATCGGGCAATTTCGTAAAATCCACCCATACATCCGAATTGAAAAGATGATCTCTAATGGCCTTGATGACAGGTGGGATCGCGTGTAAGTGAATGGTCTTGTCTGTCAACGAAAAAATATTGTCAATGAAGAACGCGATTCCGGTTATGTGGTCAAGGTGCGCATGCGTGATAAATATATGATCGATATTCAGCTGCTCTTCAAGATCCATTCTGTTCAAGGACCCCGCATCAAGAGCGATATTATCGTTCAATATGAAAGTTGTCAGATGATATCCGCTAAGCGCAGCGCCGTATGCACCCACTACCTTTATTTTCATAGTTTGATTTTACTATAAAGAAGAACAAAAATCAAGGTAAATCCGTGCGATGCATGATGCGGGAAGATAGCGAACGGATAGCGGTCTAAGGGTGTAGGTATAGGTACCTGGTCTTTATTTTTTATGCAACCTGCTTGTAAATTAGGTGGTTAGATAGCAATTTACATATGCCTTTTATGTATATATATATTTCCCACTTTGCCCCTCGTAGTACTTCTCTTTCAATTTACAATGAAACCGGAACGAGCGACAACGCTTGATGTACAACTGTCTCGGTAATTGAATTATACCATATATC
>JAIVYW010000254.1:0-3259 GCA_048635215.1 Candidatus Atribacteria bacterium | reverse complement strand
TATCCATATAAACATCATAACTTCCGCCAAACGGCAATCGCTGCTGCCTGCTCCACGCAAGCTCAACCCGCCCGCCATCTTTCTCAAGCCCGGCATCATCACTGCTGAGCTTTTCCACCATCTTCTTCTTTACTTCACCTATTTTCGCGTATCTCTCCAGTTTTCTTCCCTCAAGATAGGCATCCTGGAGTCCGGCATAGACAATACCTTTGACTCTTTGCCTGAGATCTTCTCCGATCACAACCGGTTCAACTTCTCTCTTTGCCTTACCGACTGCCTGGCAGATATTATCCTGGAGTTCAATGGATGGTCTCATTGATTCCAGCCCGAAACTGATGGCATCAAGTATTTCATCCTCAGGGATTTCCCGGGCTCCTCCCTCCAGCATGATTAGATTGACATCAAAGTCTCTCTTTCCATCAGCGGAAGGTACTTTTCTCCCAACAAGGAACATGTCCAGATCGCTCTCGGCCATTTCTTCTGTGGAAGGGTTACAAGTCAGCTTTCCATCCAGTCTTCCCACTCTCACTCCCGCGATAGGCCCCTTGAATGGTATGTCGGACATACCAAGAGCCACGGAGGTTCCAAGCATGGCCGCTATGTCAGAGTCATTTTCATCATCCACTGAAAGCACCGTTGCAATTACCTGGATTTCGTAAAAATATCCCTCGGGGAAAAGGGGGCGTATGGATCTGTCAATAATTCTTGACGTAAGGATTTCCTTCTCGTTCAGGCGCCCCTCTCTCTTGAAAAATCCGCCGGGGATCTTGCCCGCGGCATAGGTTTTTTCTCGATATTCAACACTTAACGGAAAAAATGACAGCCCCTTCTTATCCTTGGCTGACATCACCGCCGTCGCCAGGACCACGGTTCCTCCCATTTGGACCAGTACTGATCCGTTTGCTTGTTTTGCGAAATAGTCCGTTTTTATAATTAGTTCTTGTTCGCTTCCTAAATTCAAATTGTATTGTTTCAAATTATCCTCCTCGGATTAGAATTTCAGTTTCAGGTTCTTTACCAACTTGGTAAAACCTTCATAATTTTTTCTTTGAAGATATCTCATCAAGCTTTTTCGCCTTGCGATCAACTTGAGAAGTCCTCTTCTTGAACTAAAATCCTTTTTGTTATCTTTCAGATGCCCGGATAGATTGACTATCCTCTCAGTAAGGATCGCGATCTGTACCTGTACAGAACCGGAGTCCTTATCCGTGGCACCGTAATGCTCAATAATTTTTTTTGTAGCTTCTTTTCCTATCATAATATCCTCCATCCGCCTAAAACCGAACCATCACATTGAAGTGTGAGATCAAGCCTTAGGTAAAGTTTGTTATCTTGATCTTAGCACCGACCTCGGTCACTGCCGCCAATTTCCCGTTATACACAAGCCGGAAGAGGCCGCTGCCGTTGAAAACTGCCCTCGGAGGCATATTTCCCAGACTCAAGGCATCGTAGGTCTTCCTGTCGATGTAGACGGGCTTTATTTCTTTTAAAGCATCATTTAAGTCAACCAGTTTATCATAAATCGTCTCACATTGCAATAGATGATCCAAGGTAAGCGCGTCTTTCAGGTCAAAACCGTTATTTTGAAGACGCGTCAACTCAGCCGTGGTCGCGGGACAGCCCACCATCTCACCTAATTGATATACTATACTGCGCACATATGTCCCGGAAGCGCATGTTATTTTGAGTGAATCATCTCCTGTTATCTCTATCTTGTCCACTCTCATTGCTTTTTCAACCTTTCTATAATCGCCTTCTCTCGCTAATTTATACATCCTCTGTCCGTTAAGCTTCTTGGCGGAAAAATACGGCACGGGAAGGATCGGTTCCCCGATCAGATCGGGAATGGCCTTCGCGACAGCGGCAGGGTCAGGAACTTTGTTCTCTCTCCTTACCACCTTTCCTTCAAGATCCCATGAATCCGTTTCAAGCCCCCATTCTATGGTAACTGAATATATTTTCTGTGTGGAAGGCAGAAAACGAATGGCCCTTGTAGCCTTATTCAAAGCGATAATAAGTAAGCCGGTAGCCTGAGGGTCTAATGTGCCGCTATGGCCCACCTTTGGGATCTTGAATTTCTTTTTGATCACATTGCAGACATCAAAAGAGGTCATCCCCTTGGGTTTGTCGACCGAAAGAAAACCGTGTATGTCCTTATTCATCTTTCATTCCATCCGAGATCGACTGAAATACATCCGGAAGAATATCGTCAAGATCTCCTTCGATGCTCGCCGCAGCAGCGTTCCTGTGTCCGCCGCCGCCATATAATCTCGCGATCTTGTTCAAATCGATATTATTGTTTCCGCGAAAATTTATCCTGAATATGCCCTTTTGGAACTCCCTGAAGAAAAGCAGGACTTCAGCGTCTTTCAAAGGCCTGAACCATGCGAAGAGCTCTGATATCTCGTCATAATTCAAAGAGGAATCTTCAAGTTCCTCAAAGTCCAAAGAGATATAGTAGATCCCGTCTTGCCCTTCCTTCATTTTGGAAATAAGAAAACTGAAATAATCAAAATGCTCCATTGTAAGAACTTGATAATACTTCTGATATATGTCGAACAACGGCACACTTGACATCAAAGCGGAGACCGCCTGAAAGGTGCTCTCTGTCGCATTATCATACTTAAGAAATCCCGTATCGCCAAGAATGCCTAAAAGGATCATCTCCTTCATGAAATCATCAAAAAGATCGATCTCATCCTTGAAAAGGTAATACACTATCTCCGCTGTCGATGACATATCCGGCATCACATGGTTGATATCGCCATAGCGCCGGTTGGAAACATGATGATCTATATTTATGACCACGCCCTTGATTATCTCTTCTCCGAAACGCTCAGGCGAAGTAGAGTCCAGACAAATGGAAATATCCACAGCTTCCCCTTTATAGGGTTTGCCCGGCAAGCCTGAAACGATATCTTTCCACTTCAAATTTATTTCTCCGGCCAAGTGATAGTACAGCACCTTTCCTTTCTTTTGTAAAAGGGCTAGCACGAATGCCAGCGAAGATACGGCATCTGCATCCGGATTCCTGTGAGCCGTAACCAGAACACTGCGGCTCTTTTTTATTTCATTCTTTAATTTCTGAACTGTCATTATCCTTTAAATCCTCAATAACTTCACCTATCTGAAAATAATACTCCGTGGAATGATCGTACTTGAACTCCAGATTGGGGATACGCTTCAGGTGAAGACTCTTCTTCAATAATATGTGAAAAAATCCGCAGGCCTTATTCAAAGCCGCGATCAAAGCGGCCTT
>JAIVYW010000253.1:0-3356 GCA_048635215.1 Candidatus Atribacteria bacterium | reverse complement strand
TGCAGAGGATATGATTAAAGAATTTGGTAATAAAATCCGCGCTGGAATCAGTTACGGGATCGTGTTCGCCGGGATGATGGGAAGCAAAAAGCGATGTCATTATTCATGTCTTGGAAATGTTGTGAATTTGTCGGCAAGGTTGATGATGAAGGTGCCCTGGGGTAAGATATGGGTTTCCGAACCAGTGGCAAAAAAGGCGAGCTTTAAGTATAAAATAAATGACCTCGGAACGATTCAATTCAAGGGTATAACAGACCCCTCCGCGGTATTTGAAATCTCGGAGATAGAAAAAAACCTTTCGGAAAACCTATATGAAGGTGAAATGTTGGGAAGAGATTCCCAACTAAATACAATACGGACACTCTGTGAAAATACAATTGACAATAAATTTGGAGGCATCGTATATGTTTATGGTGATCCCGGTATCGGAAAATCAAGACTGTTGTATGAGTTGACGGAAAGCCTAAAACCGGACTTCGAAACACTGTTCATGCAGACCGATAATATTATAAGGAGTAGTTTCAATCCTTTTATGTACTTCTTTTCCAATTATTTCTGTCAATCTGCGTCTGATACATCTGAACAGAAGAAAAGGTATTTTGAAGAGATTTATAATATACTCATCGCTAAACTTGAATCATTTTCCGACAATGAGCGAATCGACTCCATTATTAAAGAACTTATCCGAACAAGATCCCTGCTCGGAGCTCTGTTAGGGCACAGATGGGAAAATTCTCTGTATGAGCTCCTGGATCCCATGGGAAGATTTAATAATACTATTTATGCAATAAAGAATTTTTTCAAGGCACAGAGTTTATTAAGTCCTATAATAATTTTGATAGAGGATATCCAATGGCTTGATGAATACTCCAATAAAGCTTTCGAGGCTCTGACGAGAGAGATAGATGCCCAGCGCATCATTATTCTTGTTTCAGCCCGTTTCTATGATGACGGTACAAAGCCTGTTCTGAGTGTTGATAATGATGTTGTGCAGAATGAGGTCATCCTTGATCGGCTACCTAACAAATCCATAGAGATATTTATTGAGAAACAACTGGGAAATAAACCGGCCCCTAAGCTATTTTCTTTCATCAAAGAGCGAACTGAAGGGAACCCTTTTTATATTGAACAGTTCTCCTTGTTTCTCAAAGAAAACGCCTTAATTAGACTTGAGAATGGATTCTATTTTTTACATGCCCCGCAGATCGATATTCCTAAAGGTATAAATTCAATATTGGTAGCAAGAATAGACAGACTTTCAAGAGAACTCAAGGAAGTTGTTCAAGTAGCTTCCGTTCTTGGCAGGGAGTTTGACACTCATATCTTTCAGGAGATAATTTCTATCCTCAGGGTTATCATGAATAATGTAGGTGATCTCTTGGAGAAGGGGGAGCTTCAAAGAGTATGGACTCCGCTTTCAGAGCTGAGATATATCTTTAAACATGCATTGTTAAGGGATGCGGCCTATGAAATGCAGTTAAAGGAGCGCATACGAAGCTTACATAAATTAGCGGGAGAAGCTATCGAGAAACTTTACAGCAAAGAGAAAGAGCATTATTCCGAAATGGCATACCATTATGAAGAAGCAGAGATACATGACAAAACAAAAGAATACCTTTTGAAGGCAGCGGATTATGCGAAGGAGAGCTACGGAAATAAAGATGCGCTTTCTCTTTATAACAAACTATTGAAGTACACTGCTGATGAAGAAGAGGTTCTCGACATTCATTTCAAGGAAATTGAAATTCTTGAGATCACCGGTTCTTTGGACCGGGCTTCAGAGCTCCTTAGAGAGTCAATAGATCTCGCATCGAAGATAGAGAAAACAGAGAAACTGGCATATCTGAAGATCAGACAGGGAGATCTATATATTCGGAAGGCAGAATACGATGAGGCAGAGAAATATTTGAATGAAGCAAAATATCTGGCCGATTCCCTGAATAGCCGGGATGTTCAGGCAAATTACTTTGAAAAGTTAGGACTCATTGAAACCAGAAAAGGGAATTACGGGCAGGCATTGGGATATTATGGAAAAGCTCTTGCGTTATATGAAGAGACTGAGAATAAGAGGGGCATTTCCGTTTGTCTGAATAATATCGGGGGAATACATAATCTCAAAATGGATTATGATGTTGCCCTGGAATATCATGAGAGAGCCCTTGCGATGAACAGAAAGTTCAAACATAAAAGAGGGATTTCCTCTGTATTGAACAGTATCGGACTTATTAACAAATATAAGGGAAATATTAAGCTTGCCCGCGAAATACTGCAGCAATCTCTTGCATTAAGAGAAGAATTAGGAGATAAAAGCGGGATATCTTCTTCACTTAACAATATCGGTGTTCTATACATGGAGCAAGGAGACTACAAGACCGCTCTTAAGTATTTGGAAAAGACTCTCGAAATAGACCAGGAGCTTGGTGACAAACACAGCATCGGGTTATCCTTATGCAATATCGGCGATATTTTTTACGGTATGAATGATTTCGATTCTGCTTTAGAATACAATGAGCAAGCACTCGCTCTTAGAATAAAGATAGAGGATAAAAGAGGAATAGTTAAGTCATTGTGGAATATTGGGAATATCCATTTTCATATTGGGAAGTGCAATTCATCACTTGACTACTATCAGAAGTGTCTTTCATTGGAAGAGCAGCTGGATGACCGATGTGGTATCTCAAACTGCTTGTTTAGAATCGGGGAAATACAGAAGAAATTAGGCGAAAACTTGAAAGCTGAAGAGAATTTGCTCAAATCTGTTGAAATCGCCCGAGAAGTGGGGATTAAGGGGAATATAAGCGGAATACTGAATGGTTATGCTGATCTATGTTTCACTCTGAAGAAGTATGATGAAGCGAATGAATTTAATAATGAAGCCTTCGAAATTGCCCAGGAGCTGGGGATTAATACACTTATAGTTTCCTGCAATATATTGAAGGCGAAGATTATTGGATTGAATGATGAACAATCGGCTGTCAATATTCTGAGAGAAACATATACCTATGTGGAAAATGAAGAGGAATCTGCGGAACTTGATTACGTGCTTTATCGATTCAACAATATTGAGAAATACAGAGTTGCCGCACTTGATAAATTTCAGGTATTATACAAACAAACTTCAAGATCTGATTATAAAAACAGAATTGACGAGTTAAAGGAGAACCGTTAAATTTGGATTTAAATCATGTTACCGTATGGAGTAAGAATAAATGAATGAAGAAAAACAAATTTATATAATTGTAATTGGGGACGAATGATTTTGTCAACTTGAATAAGGTTTTTTGAAAATCAAGCTGCATTTATATTGATCTTCTCCTTTGCTTCGAGTTGCTGCATTGTCTCAAATATAATTTTGC
>JAIVYW010000252.1:0-3377 GCA_048635215.1 Candidatus Atribacteria bacterium | reverse complement strand
TCTTCCGATCTATAATAGAAGTCCCGATTCTAAGATGCTGGAGAAGAGTAGAGGGCTCCTGTCGAAAATTTTCCGCTTGATAGTGACAATTATACATACTTAGTTGATCTCTTTTATCATATTCAAATTCAGAAAATCAAGCGTCAATACAATTTCCCCTCTTTTGTCCACTTTCCCTATTGCTCTTTCTTCTCAACTCCAAGATGTCCTTTCTCCTGCTGATTCAATCCCAGTCTATAATTATATTTCCTCAGGACCTTCATCATGGAATCAAGGTGGATCTTCGCGCCTTTTTTCAATCTGAAATTTTGAAATAACTTCTTCACATCAGATTCCCGATTGTAAAGATGGATGAGCCTTTTAAATGGATAATAAGCGACCAAATACCCGGCTGACCAAATGCGGCGGCAATAATCCACATCCTCAAAATACAAACGGAATCGTTCATCCAGAAAGCCGACTTCATTAAGAACTCGGCGGGGAATGAGAAGAAAGGCGCCCAAGACCCAATCGGGATAAATAACCTCATTCGGAGGTCTGTCCCTATACAGATGCTTCAGATTGACCCTGCTGCTTTGGAAGAATTTTCTGTATAGAGGGAATCTTCTTACCAGAAGCGTAAAATATGTGTAAAACCGCCTTACAGAATTCTGCAAAGAGCCGTCCACATTGATCAATTTACATGATGACAATCCTACTTCAGGATTATTGTCCATGAATTCTATCATTTGCTCAAAAACACTCTCCACGAATATGATATCCGGATTGAGAAGGAGGACATACCTGCCGCGGCTTCTTTTGATGCCTGCATTGTTATTGAAAGCGAATCCCTGTTTTTTTCGATTGCGTATCACTTTAACCCTTGGGAAATGATCGCCTATCCATTCGAAGGTGCCATCCGAAGAGGCGTTATCGATGACGATCAGTTCGAATTTCATCTCCGGATGAAATTTGAACAGCAATGGGATCATCTTCTTGAGGTAATGAAGTTCATTTGTGGATATCGTGATGATGCTAAGCTCCATTTAAAACCTCCAAGATCAGCCGCTGAGTTCTCCGGGCATTCTTCTCCCAGGTAAATTCATCGGCACGGGTCCTTCCCATTTTTATAAGCTCACTTACCCTTTTCTCATCATTAACAAGCCTTTCAATCCCTCTGATAATGTCATCATTGGAATGCGGGTCGACCAGGATCGCCGAATTGCCGGCTACCTCCTTTGTGGATGAAATATCCGATGTCAGAACAGGACATCCGCTTGCCATCGCCTCTATGACAGGCATACCGAAGCCTTCGTAAAGAGAGGGGTAAAGGAATCCCATCGCGCGCCGGTAAAGATGAGGCAAATCACGGTACTCAATATGGCCTATATGTGTAATACGATCTTCCAGGCCGAGTTCCGTGATGGTCTTGAAAATGTTCTTATAATACCACCCTTTGGTTCCCGCCAATACCAGCGAAACATCCTTCGGGATTTCGGCCTTGGCGAATGCCTCGATTGTAGATTCGAGGTTCTTTCTGGGTTCAAGTACCCCTACATATAAAAGGAATTTTTCAGGTAATTTTAATTTGCTGTTAAATTGGGCTTTTTGCGCATCGGAAATATCGGAATAAAAAATAGAAGATACTCCATAAGGTATGTAGATAAATTTATCTTTGCTCTTTGGAAATAGATCGATCAAATCTCTTCTTGTATTTTCTGAAATAGCGATAACTTTCTGATTCTTTTTTACTGACATCGGTATTCCGTGTTTGAAATAAAATCTCTTTGATGGAACATGGTATTGCGGATGTGTTATGAAGGTCGTATCGTGAATAGTTAAGATACCGGGGCCTTTGTAATTTATCGGGGTTACAAATACCGGAGAATGAAGAAGATCGATCTTCAATTTCTTCAAAGCTGTCTTGAAAACAGTGTGTTCATAGAAGACACGCCCCTTGATAGTATCCGTTATAGACGGGGCATGAAAATGCTCAAATCTGTCAAGATAAGGCGAGAAGATCTCACAGCCCTCAGTATTCAGGATCAGAACCGGTTCGAATTCTAATTTTATCTTTGAAAGGCCCTCTATCAGCCCCGCAAGGTATGTCCGGATCCCTGTCTGGACTTTATGGGAAGCAAATAAATTTATCGCTATACGCTTCACCTTTTTCTAACGCTCCTTTTCAATGCAGTTACCCAAATTTTTTCGCCGGGGTAGTAGAAGCATCTTTTGAATAAGTTTCTCAGGATCTGAAAAAACCAATTATATCCCCTATAATGGACCATTTCGTTCCTATAAAAGAACTTGATCCGATGAAAGCCGTTGCGTATTAACAGTTTTCTGAGCTGCCACCGGGAGAAGCCTTCCTCAATAATCCCATGCTCTTTCGTTGTTGCTTTAGCGCCTTTGCTTATTTTGTGCAGTAGAGAAGGCTCTGAGATTATTAGCAAAGCGGAGGGATTCAAATTATTATTGAACATCTCAATAACCTTTTCAGGATTCTTTGTATGGTGTAAAGCATCATAAATTATTCCAATATCAAATTTTTTCTCTGTGCTAAAATTCTCAAAATCGCCTATTTCATAATCGATATCAAGCCCACGCTCTTTTGCTACTTTAATATTCTTCTCTATAATTTCCTTACTCTGTTCAAATGCAGTGATTTCATAATTGAATTTGGCTAATATCTTCGTCAGCCAACCACCGCCACAAGCGGCTTCAAGAATGGTATTCTTCCAAGGATGCGCTTTTAAAATGTAAAGGAAATTCACAAGATCGTTAAAATAGTAAATTGAATTTTCATCTATTTTTAGCGAAAACGGTTTATTTTCTGTTTCATATGTGAGGCTGTGTTTCTTATAGAACTCTATTTCTCTTTCATTTACCATGACAATCTCCTTTCTCTTCCGGTAGGATATTATTAACTGTTTCAATAAGTTCCCCTTTGAACCTCTCCCTGTTAAAGCATTTTGCCCAATCTCGGATCGATGTTTTGGAAAAATTGTTCTCGAGCGATTTAAACCGCTCTATTGCATTGATCAGAGAGGAAACTGATTGCTTCTTAAAAAATATGCCTGTTTCTCCATCTTTGACAGTTTCAAGTGCACCTCCTCTCCCATATGCGATTACCGGGCGACCGCAAGATTGGGCTTCCAAGGGAGTTATCCCGAAATCTTCTTCTTGAGGGAAAATAAATGCTCGGCATCCGGCATACAACTCTCGTAAGTGGTCATCGTCCACTGAATTGAGAAATTGAATATTTGAATTGGCCATTTTTCTATATTCCTTTTCTTTTTCACCCTTGCCGATTATTATTAATTTATCACCGGTTTTATTAAAGGCCTTGATGGCAAGGTCAACCTTCTTATATGCCCTGAAACGGGAGACCAGTAGAA
>JAIVYW010000251.1:0-3380 GCA_048635215.1 Candidatus Atribacteria bacterium | reverse complement strand
TTTCAACCGGTCAATTTCCTTCACAATATTCATTAATTGTCTCCTAACAATTATATTATACTGGAATAAACATTAAATGTCAAGTCCTTTCTATATTTTCTTTTATTTATTTGGGCAACACCCCCAAATGAACAGTGAACAATGTTGAATACAATTGACAATGGACACGATACGCAGTGCACAAGGCACAAGCGCACAAGGCACAAGTGGGAAAATACAATGAAGAAATGGGTGATAGGTTGATAGGATGATAAGTTGATAGGTGCAGAAAGAAGAATGAAAAAATGAAGTATATCTGTAGGGACAGTGCTTGCGACCTTGGAAACCCCGCTTACATCGGGGACCTGTCCTCTGTCATTCCCGCGAAAGCGGGAAACCATCCCTTTGGGCTACGAGGTGAAAACGAAGCCAATATCCACATCTTTAACACAAGAAAGGGGAGTAATATGAAAAAGGATGAAAGAAAGGTAGGTTACCTAATTATTGCAAGTGCCGTGGTTTGGAGTGCGGTCATGATCGGCTGTGCATTTGTCCTGAAAGGGACACCGTATGATTGGGATGTTTTTTATATACTGATGGCCGGCTCTTTTTTCCATTTGCTGTTTATTTGTGGACCTTTATCAATCCTGCAAGCCAAGAAGAATAAGAAAGATAAAACGCATTAGTTATGTGTAAATGACAAAGAAGATTGATCTAATCCTTATTAAGAAAAACAGCAATAAGCCAAATGAAGCATGGACTCTAACTTTAACTGATGAAAAGGCGAGTTTCTCGAATGCCAGGGGTGAGCTTTTTGTTATTTTGAAGAAACGGGAAAGCAGTCAAAACATCATAATAAAATCACATCTTCTGACGCAGATGCACATATCAGTCTCTCATAATAATGAGAAGTATATATTTGTTTCCGATCAAGGAAATGAAATGAAATATTTGCTGAAGTGGTTCTTCAAAAAGAGTATGGACGATTTCATTATTGAAAGAACAGCTTTGGGTATTGGACTCATTTTATGGGGGATCTTCTCATGTTTATTAATTAATTCCCCAATGTTGTGGGTGGCTTATCTCCCGATCTGTTATGTCTTTTTAGGACTGGTGAATATTGTTGTACGAAGAACTTTTATGTTACTTGTGAATGCAGCTATTCTTATTCCCCTTGGTCTGGTATTTGTTATTTCATTAGCCATGGGGTATCAATCTCTTCCTTCTCCTCTCCCACTTCTCATTGGATTATTTGAAGCAACAAGATATGGGATGTACCGACAAATTAGAAATACTGAAGAGTATAAAACCAGAAGATTATTGAAGCATTCCATCTGGGGGATAATATCATTCGTTCTAGTCTTTATTTCATCTATACTGAATTGGACATATCTCAGAATGGCGTCATTGGCTATAAACGATGCAGTTCGTCGAGATATCTTCCCCCAAATGCATGTCTTGACGAGGATCAATCTTTATATAGTGGCTACATGTATATTTACTTCGATCCTAGGGAAATTAGGGAAAAAAGGAAACCTCGCATTTGCCAATCTGAGCTTCCTATATGCTTCTGTGTACTTAGCCATCAGAATAGCAATGTACTGTTACTGGCTTTGGAATGTAAAATAAAATATCTAGGACCGGAGGTTGAATCGTATCAGAACTGTTTTGGCTTTTAATCTACTCTGATCCACAGTAAAAACGAGAAGAAAATCTTTGTCATTCAATCTGCCGGTAGAATAAGAGTACATGGCAGGGAAAACCCATTTCGTGTACATCTTGCCGGTTGCAAGGTCTTCAACCGTGAATTTAGTGTAGAAAATACTTCTATGTGATAGAACTAAATACTTATCGTTCTGTAAAAAGGCATGAAAAGAGCCGAAGATAATTGCCTTTTTGTGCCGTCTGATAGAATCATTAAAAATCAATATCACTTCCTTCTTATTCTCGCCCATAATAACTGAATCACAGAAATGTGAAAATTTATAATCTGACAGTTCTATTCCAGTATCATGCTCATTGATTATTTTTCCACGATAATCGTAATAAATTATCTTCTGACCTTGAGCGGTAAATCTAATATTTTCCAATTTACCATCCTTATTGTGGTATTCAAAAGAATATTCTTGTTCTACTTCAAGTATTTTCTCTGCTCTTTGATTATAATATACTGTCTTGATCTTATCTTTGTACAATCTTTCTTCATTCTTGAAAGTATTTACGATAAAGCCATATTTTTTATAATAAGTTGTTCTTTGCGCTTGCGTCAATGTTAATGTGTAAGTTTCACCCCCGGTGTAACAGGATATCTGTGTATCTTCGGGCTTGTATCTCACATTATCAAACTCGATATATCTCTTATCCTTCTTTTTTGATTTGCTGTAATCAACTCTTTCTATGAGTTTACCGGTTTTCAGGGAATAGATATCACGATGATCACGCATCCAGATGGTTATTTGCTCTCCGTCAGGTGAAATATCCCCCATCGGGTGTTTCCCACAGCCCTTTTTCTCAAATACTTTTTCCAATTCATTATTTTCATTCAGCTTATAAACCCTTAACGGTTCCGAGCGCTTTGTTATGACAATAAAATCATTGTTAAAGCGGCACCAAGTGTACATGCCGCTTGGAAGCGGAATTTCCTCTAAATACAGATCCGAATCTTTATTCAACGGGCTAAAAACAGCGAGAGTCAAAAGAAGCAGTATTGTAGAAAGCAATATGCGGGCGATCTTGTTCCGTACGATGAATATCAGGATCAAAATACATGTAAGCACCGTGATGATCAGGGATACAGCTGACTCATAAGGTGGTTTGCTGATCATGACCGGAATGGCTGCTGCAGTCAAAAGGAAATACACAATACCCCAAATACTTTCCTTTTTACTTAGCTTTCCTGCTTTTTTAAACTCAATTTTGCGCAGAAGTTTGATCCCTGTATAGATAGCAAAGAGCAATCCCACAGCCCCAATGATCCACATCAAGGGATAGGTTCTTTCATCGCCTGCAATTTGAGATGTTTCCATGAGAACAGCAAGGGTATTGTTTATGATGTGAAGCAATATGGGAAAGATGATATTCCTTGTCACGATATAGACCAATCCAAGCATAAGCCCAACCAGCAAAATCTGTGGATAATCTCCTGCCTGGTGGAGAAAAGTAAAACCCACTGCCGAGATCAGAAGCCCGCCAAGGGTCCCGACCTTTCTTTCAAGCGATTTAAATAGCAGTCCTCGGAAGAGTATTTCCTCAATGACAGGGCCGAATATACCAATATAGAAAAATAATTCCAATTTTGTAAAGGATGAATCCATCAACATCTTGACAAGCTCATCATTTGTCTGTGATTTCGCAGCTCCGAAAAACAGGTCGATTAACTCACCAAGCAAGAGGATGCCCAA
>JAIVYW010000250.1:0-3390 GCA_048635215.1 Candidatus Atribacteria bacterium | reverse complement strand
GAAACCAGAATTGCTTTATATTCAAGTTGATTGAGGATCTTTACCGCTTCCAGCGCTTCTGGAAATATCTTCAGCCGGTCCGGGTGATTTATATATCCCATTTCCTCATTTACCGTTCCATCTCTGTCAATAAACACTGCTTTATACAATTTTCATCTCCTCTAAGATCTTATTAATGACTTCCTCGGGTTCAATATCCTTCAAGCATCCGTAATGCCCTAAGGGACATACCCTTCTGAAGCATGGCGAGCAATCGCGATTAGAATAAAATACGGTCGAATCAAAGAGCGGGCCCGTCCACTGTGGTGATGTCGAGCCGAAAACCGCGAATGTCCGTGTTCCGTTGATGTACGAAAGATGCATGAGGCCTGAATCATTTGCTATGGTGAAAGCAGCCCCCGCCATCAGTGATGATGCCTGAGAAAGTGTGGTCCTGCCGGCAAGATCGATGATCGATCCAATGGGAGCAGAGGCCGTAAGCTCTTCCCCCAATGGCGCGTCATTCGGCCCGCCGAGTATCACGGCTTTCATCCTGGCCGCTGAGAACAGCCCTGAGACGGTTCTTGAGAAGTTCTCCACCGGCCACATCTTTGTTTTGCCGTACATCGCGGCAGGCGCGATTATATAATACCGCTTCTCATTTACGCCGAATAGTTTATATACTTCTTTGTCCACTCTTAAGGCCGGCCGGCCGGCAAGGTTTTCCATACCTGCCTTCTCAAGAAGGGAGAGAAAGGAATTGGTTAGATGAGTTTTTCTGAAATCGTCTCCATGTATATTCACGCCGCCTTTAAGAAAGAATCTGCTATCTCTTGAGATCATGCCGAAAATAGGGGATATCCCTTTGAGAAATAAGGGAAATGCGGCCGAAAAAGCGGGAGAAAGCGTGAAGGCTTTTTCAATGCCCGAGGGAAGAAGCGATGCGGTTTTTATGAATTTTATTTTTCCCGGTTCGCAGATGATCCTGATGCGGTCCGATTCTAAAAGAGCAAAGAGTTTCACCAGATGAGGCCTCGTTAAGAGGATCAGGTCATATTTGGCCTTTTGAAGTAAAACCCCTTTTATAAAGGGCATGGACATTACGGCATCTCCGATCCAATTAGGCGTTCGAATTAAAATTGATGACATCTTTGATCTGCTCCATTATGATTTTCGGAGGTATTCCTTTGAGGCAAAAAAAGTGCTTTTTCGGGCATCTTTTTTTCCCTATCTTCGTGCATGGCCTGCATGATAATTGTTTTCCCAGAACGATCCGTGGCATATTGTATTTTGAAATGAAACCGAGGTCGGGATGAGTGGAGCCGAATACCGCGATAGTCGGTACATCAAGGCCCATTTCGATATGCATCCATACGGTATCCGCGGTGACCGCAAGCAGGCTTCCTTTGACCAATGCGGCGGTTCTCTCAATAGGATGCTCGGTTCCCGCATTGAACACTCTTTTGGAATCCACCGGGATCTCTGTACCGCCTACCAGAAGGATATTGAAGTCGGTCGTTTTCAGAATAATATTGATAAGTTCTTCCGTATAGGGATAGGATTTAGTGAACCACTTGGCATTCAGCGACAATGTGATATACGGATGGGGGATATCTATCGGGGGGATCTCACCCGGAAAGTATTTCAGTCGCGTTAAAGTGAGATCTTTCTTCAAAGCCCTTTCCGCCGCTGCTTTGTACCTCTTGATCACCGGAGGTAATGCGATCCTTAAATGCAGTGAAGTAAGCAGGAAGCGGCAAAGGTAGTATTTTCTGACCCTCGCTTTTGTTCCGGCCTTGATACGCCCGCTTAATTTCCGGGACCTCAGATTGCCCTGAAGATCGATGAGAATATCAGAGCTAAGGGATATCTTTCCTGCCTCCGCGGCCTCAGCGGGAATGATACTGTCAATATTCGGGTCATTGCTCATTATGTTCTTGAATCTTGATCTTGTAATAAGCGCAGTTTCATATCCCTCTTCCTTCAGGGCCTTGAATATGGGAGCGGTCAGTACTACATCACCGAATGAGGATAATCTAATTATTATTGCTTTCAAGTTTATTCCTGATCTCAGTGAGAAATAGGTCTTCCTTTTCAAAATTGCATCGGATCTTGGCATAATACAAATTGTTGATATTATCCGATATCTTGACAATGTCCTTTTCGGATGTTACCACCGGGATCTCCGTGGCGGCCAGAGATATCTTTTTGATATCAGAAGCGCTGAATCGGTGATGATCGGTAAAGGTGAGAAATCTGGTAGCCTTCATTCCCTTCTTGCTCAAGGTCGCTTCCAGAGAACCGGGCGATGCGATGGCGGAAAGCAGGCAGTATTCAGAAGGGATTTGAGCGGCTTTCTCTCCCGATCGGTCAAATATCCCTTGAAGCTTATAACCAAACTTGAATATCGGAAGGCCGAATCTTTCTATTCGCTTGCGTGCGGATGTCTTCAGATCCCCCGCCTCCGTATTTATCAGAATAATATCTGCTCTTGATAGTGCCTTCATCGGCTCTCTTAACATTCCTCCGGGAAGTATGAAACCATTGCCGAAGGGACAATTTCCCTTGAGAAGCACGATATTGCATTGGGCAATAAGCGGGAAATGCTGCATGGCGTCGTCCGCTATGACGGTGTATTTAATTTCTTTTCCGGCAAGATATCCCATGAGCCGTGCGATCCTCTTCTTTCCTATGATAAGCGGGACATCCGGCAGATTATTCATGTATATGAGAGTTTCATCCGATAGCTCGGCTCTGCTGCATTTGCCGCCGGTGATGATACCGCTGAAATTTCCTCCGTAACCCCTTGAGACGATAAGCGGGTTATTAAACTTCTCTCCCAGATATACGCTTAATGGCGTTTTCCCTGTTCCGCCCGAAGTAATATTGCCTACAGATATAGAATTAGGGACAATGTATTTGCGGGTCAGCAGCCGTTTGATATTAAAACCGATTAGATATATCAATGTTAGCGGGAGCATCAGAATTCCCCATATCGATGTCAGAAATGTGGTCCGGCAGAAAAAAGCGTTAATCATTATCAAAACATTAGGGATTTTGATGGACTTAAAAAAGCTCGAAAAAATAATATGGTTGAATTGAGATTTATTGATAGAGCAAAAGGTGTTAAAAAATCTGTAGATGAATTACGGAAACAACAAAAACAAATTGAAAAAACAACTTTTGCAAAAGAAATAAAAACAAAACGTATTGAAAATATTGAGCAGCAAATAAGACAAATAATAGATAGATTTAACAAACAATATTTTGAGGCAAAACATAAATGACGACCTTCATTATAACAGAAGACAGCAAATTCCTAACAACAGAAGCGGGCGTCTTTTTAATTATTGATGAGGATGGCGAGCTTGTTTCATTAAATGAAGTTAGGAGATCATATACAGTTATTCC
>JAIVYW010000249.1:0-3396 GCA_048635215.1 Candidatus Atribacteria bacterium | reverse complement strand
GTATTACGATATTCTCGGGGATAAGATACTTGTACCAGGGGACTTTAAGTTCATTATTATCGAGGAGGGAAGGACAATTGAGGGGCATTATTTGACAAGCGAAAATAATTTCATTAACATTTATATAGAGAGGATAGACAAGATGTCTTTGGAGGTTGATAACAGTGAGTTATTCAGATAGAGATTCTTTGATACTGAAAGCAGAGCATCTGAAGAAGGTCTATAAGAAGAGAGAAGTTGTCAAAGATGTATCGATCGAGGTCAAAAGGGGGAGTATAGTAGGACTCTTAGGCCCGAACGGTGCAGGCAAGACCACTAGTTTTTATATGATAGTCGGCATGATACGCCCTCGTTCAGGTAAGATATTTATTGATGACCGCGATATTTCAAATCTCCCTATGCATGTACGGGGCCGCCTTGGAATAACATACCTTCCCCAAGAAAAATCCATTTTCCGAAACCTTACTGTTTCCGAAAATATTCTCTCCATTCTCCAATATAAGTTGGCATCTAAGGTGAAAATGAACGAAGAGACGGACCGACTACTTGAGGAATTCGGCCTGACCAAGGTTCGCAATAATCAAGGGTATCAGCTTTCCGGAGGCGAAACCCGGAGGGTTGAGATCGCCCGTGCTCTCGCTTCAGATCCGGCCTTCATCCTTTTGGATGAGCCTTTTACGGGTGTAGATCCGAAGTCCATAGAGGACTTGCAAGAGATAATAGTACAGCTTAAAGATAGAAATATTGGAATACTCATAACAGACCACAATGTCAGGGAAACATTGAAAATTACAGAATATTCGTATATAATGTTCGATGGGGCGATACTTACCCGGGGAACTTGCGATGAGCTGATAAACAATGAAGCGGTTAAAAGTACCTATCTGGGCAGCGCGTTTGATATATGAGTGCAGATAAGAATTTAAGCCTGAATCTCCAATTAAAGAATAAGTTAAGGCAGGAATTGAGGCTTACACCCGCACTTATACAGACCATGAAGCTCATGGAGCTGTCTACATTGGAATTGAAGGAAAAATTAGAGGAAGAGTGGAGCACGAATCCTTTCCTCAAATCGGAAGAGCAGTATCAGAAAAAAGAAGAGACCGATGAACGCAAGGATAAGGATGCTCCCGATGTAGATATTGACTATTATGTTGATAATATGTTCGGTGATGAGATGAGCAGGCCGGAACGTAATGAGGATAATGTAATAGAAAATACCTTGACATATCCTGAAACTCTTGAAGAGCATTTAGTGAAACAGATACAAATTCTTTTTGAAGATAGTGATGAACGATGGCTTGCGACATATATGGCCGGCAATCTGGACGAAGACGGATTCCTTCAATTATCCTCCTTCGATATAGAGCTGACTATCAAAAAAGAATTTACTCATATAGATCTGAAACGGATAGAATCAATCAGAAGAAGATTCATGCTGCTTGACCCGATCGGTGTCGGGGCTTACTCTATACAGGAAGTGCTTCAGGTCCAGATCCAGCAGCAGATGGGGCCTTCGTCTTTGGCATGCCGAATAATCGAGAAGTACTGGAGTGATTTTCTGAAATTGAGATATGAGGAGATCGCAAAGGAAGAGGATATTTCCTTTGAGGAAATAAAGGAAGCGGTAGAATTTATCAAGACCCTGGAGTTATACCCGGGCCGTCAGTACAAGGAATCAGGGAATACCTCGATCGTTCCCGACGCGATCGTATTCTTGAATGAGAAACAGGAAGTGATCATCGTTTTGAATGACATGGGGATCTCTAAGTACAAATTAAACACCGGTTATTACGAAGAAGTTAATAATGAAAAACTATTTACTGACAAAGAGATCAGAAGGATGAAGTCAAAATACGAGAATGCGATGTTCCTGATCAAAGGTATCTATCAGCGCAGAAGAAGCATATATTTGATAACAAAATCGATCTTTCAAGTTCAGAAAGCATTTCTGATTCAAGGGATCCTGGGGCTGAAACCCCTCACATTGAAAGAGATTGCGGAGAAAGTAGAAATGCATGAATCCACAATAAGCAGAATAACCAGAAATAAATACATTCAGACTTCCGACGGGATCTTTCAGCTTAAATATTTCTTCTCTTCAAAGCTCGATACTTACGATGATTCAGAAAGTGTTTCATCAAAGGTGGTAAAAGAATATATCAAGGAATTGATCGACGCTGAGCCTACCGAGAAGCCATTGAGCGATCAGGTAATATCCGATTTGATAACAAAAAAATATAATATTGCGGTAGCAAGAAGAACTGTTGCCAAGTATAGGGGCGTTTTGAACATCCCAACTGCCTCTATTAGAAAAAGGATGTCATAGGAGGTTCGTATGGAACTAAAGATCGTTGGAAATTTTCATGTAACAAATCACATCAAGAACTATCTTGAAAAAAAGATGGAGAAGATCGATAAAGTGATCGACCCCCCCTCCTCTTCTCAGGCAAACATCACTCATGAGGGGAACGGGTACTCCATTGAGCTTACTTTGTTTTCAGGGAAAAAAACCTTCCATTTGAAAGAACGGGGAGACCAACCGCTTGAAGTGATCGACCTCTTGATCGATAAGCTCGAGAGAAAGATAGTGAAACACAAAAATATCGTAAAAGGGAAAAAGGGTTTTTCCAGTGTAAAAGGCCAGATCATAGAGGAAAATGACAAAGACGCAAAGGAGATCTTTCTTTTTCACATCAACATTAAGCCCCTCACCGCTGATGAAGCGATCCTGATCCTTGAAGAAGAGGATCTTGACTTCTATCCTTTCCTTAATGAAGACAGGGGAGAGGTTAATGTGATATTTAAGAGAAAAGACGGGAATTATGGCCTCTACATCAAAAAAAACAAATGAAGGAATAACCCTAAAAACCTTTTTAAAGGACCTTCAGGGCTTTCTTTTCTTAGAGGATCTTACAAAAACTCCGCACGGGTTGAGTAGAAAGATCCGGGTTTCAGAATTTGGCCAATTGGGCCTGCTCTTTCTGAAATATTTTAAGAATGTGCAGAAAGGCCAGATGTATATTATTGAAAATGACAGGAGAGCCTACTACTCCAATTTGTCATTTTCCGAAAAGGATAAGTTCCTGGCATCGGTGCAGGACCTGCGTATTCCCACAATTATCATCTGCGGCAAAAGGCTACCGAAAAGAGAGATCGACCTCTTTAAAAAATACCATATAACCTTACTCTATTCTGCTGCTTCCCGCAGAGAGACCATTCAGAAGGTTGAAAGGTATCTCAACTTTGTTTTTGCTGCAAAGGCGCATGTTCATGGTGTTTTAATGGATATTTACGGCGTTGGGATCCTTATCAAGGGTGAAAGCGGCATCGGAAAAAGTGAAGTTGCTCTGGAGCTTTTAGCAGATTCCCATCGTCTTGTCTCCGATGACCTTG
>JAIVYW010000248.1:0-3350 GCA_048635215.1 Candidatus Atribacteria bacterium | reverse complement strand
TTCTCAGAGTATGTGAGCGCAACCATCAAGATCGAGAACGCAAGTGGCGACCTCGTAAAAGAGTTGTACAGTAGTTCCAATGTGAAGAATCCAAACGCAAAGATATGGGATGGCACATACACTGATGAAACATCTGTACCCGATGACACGTACACCGTGAATGTTACCGGAGTAAACACAACAACAGGACTCAGTGTGATCAACATAACGGAGACAATTACGGTCGTCACAAGTGGAGACACCACAGCACCAACCGTGACCAATAACACGCCAACCGGGACAGACGTTCCGATATCGACAACGATAAGCGTAACATTCAGCGAGGCGATGAATCAGACATCTGCTGAAGATGCGTTCTCTATCACTCCTGATGTTAACGGATCGCTTGGCTGGGCTGATGACACGGTGACTTTCACTCCGGATGCTGACCTTGTGTATGGTACAACATACGAGGTAACCGTTGGAACCGGAGCAGAAGATCTGGCTGGCAATGCACTGGCAGCGGATCATGTTTGGGACTTTGCCACGGAATCAGCAGAAACAACAACCGACACAGTCACACGGACATTACAAGCAACTGCAGCACCCGATGATACCATCACTGTCAGTTTGACGATTGACTTTGATGATGTGGCTGCAGTAGATAAGCTTGCCATAACCGAAACCGTGCCGGCACCTTGGAGATGCACAAAGATGCCATAAATAAAGGTGATCGATTCTTGATCATAGACGATCTTCTTGCTACAGGCGGAACCGTAGGTGCTGTGAAGAAGATGATCGAAAAAAATGGTGCAAGTGTGGTCGGTGCTTTGTTTTTGGTGGAGCTGAAATTCCTGGAAGCCCGGAAAAAACTTGACAATCTGGAGATTTTCACTATAATAGAATACTAAAAATGGAATACCTTGGTAGCTCAGTGGATAGAGCAACGGATTCCTAATCCGTAGGTCGGTGGTTCGAATCCACTCCAGGGTGCCATTTCTACTCATTCCTGAACAAGCCAGTCTTTCGTAGAAGATTGTTCAAAAGTTCAAAGGTTCAAAAGTTCAAGGTTACGCTACGCAGTGGACCCAACAGCCTGCTGCGCAGACTGAGTACGGCGTTGGATGTACGAGGTACGAAGTGGAGAAAATAAGCGAAAGAAGATAAGAGTAAGTGGACCCAGTGGAACAATGGGAGAGGAGTAAGAAAAATCGTTTGAGATAAGAAGTTCGTTGTGTTACTCTCCAATAATTCATTGTTCATTTCCCAATTCTTCATTGTATTCTGTCATCCTGAACCCCTTGTGGGCGAAGGATCCATCTTGTATTTACTTCTTGCGCGTTTCCCCATTGTTCACTGTTCACTATATTCCGTCATTCCCGACTTGATCAGGGAATCCATCTTTCTCTAATTATCACCCATTTGATGCTCTTGTGCGCTTATTTTTTTATGTAAGATGTAAAAACCCGGGGCGTGTTTGAAATTAACACTTAATTATATTATAATCTATTCATGGGGAATATTTTAAACTTCAATGTTCAGGACCTTTTCGTTCTAGCTGTCAAATACTTGACAGAATCTATTGACGCGAAAGATAAATATACCTCCGGACATTCGGACCGAGTAAGACTCTATGCGGTCAAGGTAGCCGAGTACATCGGCCTTTCTAAAAATGAAATATCCACCGTATACCTTGCTTCTCAGCTTCACGATGTAGGTAAGGCAAAGATCTCGGAACATGTATTGAAGAAAAAAGGGATTTTAAGCAGAGAAGAAACATTAGAAATGGAAAAGCATGTTATCTATGCGCAGCACATCCTTTCAAAACACCCTCTTCTGCAGGAAGTCAATATCATTGTCAAGCATCATCATGAGAGATGGGACGGCAGCGGATATCCGGGCGGCCTGACCGGAGAAAATATCCCCTTAGTATCGAGAATAATCGGCATTTGTGATTCCTATGACGCGATGACCACAAATAGGGTCTATCGCCGCAGAAAGCGCGATTCAGAAGCCGTTAGAGAGCTGATCGCCCATAAAGGCACATTGTACGACCCAAAGTTTGTTGATGCCTTTGTAGCGCTCTTTGAAGCAGGGGAAATAGAGTATCTGAAGGGAATGAATTTCAGCAGGGGATTCGAGACCAATGCCTGGGGAGAGGCGGTTAAGCTATTTAAAAGAGCGGAGAAAAAATTTAAAGATCCCGAAAGAAAGTATTCAATTGAATTGAAAATGCTCGAGATCCACAATAAGATGAAGCAATTAGACCAGTCCCTTCTGACGATACGGAAACTGGAACAGCTATCCAGCGAGCACGGGATCGCCATCAATGATAAATTTTTGAATGAAAACGCGCTCTACCACTATTATAAGAAGGAATTTGATGAGGTGATCAATATTTCGGAGATGATCCTGTCGAATCGGCATATATCCCCTCTGGAACACGCGCGCGCGCTGAGGCATCTGGCGATGAGTTATTGGAAGCTGAATAAAAAAGAGGCGGCATTGGTCGAGATGTCCTATTGTGAAGAGATATACAAGGAATTGTCAGGCTCATTAATGCTGGTGCATGATAAGAATTATTCTATCGGCTTGAAGTATTTTGAGCTTCTGGATGAGAATTACCAGCTTTATGAAGAGATCTCTCTGAACTTAGCCAAGATGCATGATGTTCAGGCCAGGATACAATTCGATCTTGGCGCTTTTAATAAGGCCTTGAAATATTATGACCTTTCTCTTGATCTGAAGCATGATCTGGATGACTCCTATGGCTTGTCCATATCTCATGGAGGCAAGGGAAAACTTCTCAGCGCGATGGGGCGTTATGAGGCTGCCGAGCAGAACTTCCTTATGAATTTAAGGACATCCCGCAATTTAGAGATAAAAAGGGGAATATATCTGGTAAATCTGGAACGGGCGAAAAACTTTGTCCATTGGGGAAAATTGAGAAAGGCAAAAACGATTATTTCGGAACTCAAGAAACAGTTCGAGCAAACTCCGGAGATTATAATGGCGCTTGTTATGATCGACCTTCAGGAAGACAATAGGGAGAAGATGGAGAAAAAATTGAGCAAAATAGACCCAAAGAAACTGAAAGATCCGAGATGCCTGATAGAGTACTATCGTCTCATGGGCCAGCTTTACAGGAAAAAGGACCTTCATACTGCGATCAGGTATATCGAGGATGCAGCGGCAATTTCACAACAAGATCGTTTTGTGTATTTGGAGATAGAACTAAGATCTTTGCTTGCGGAGATATATTCGGAACATGGTGAGACGGCAAAATCCAATTTGCAGCTAAAGCTTCTGAATATGTTGAAAATGGAGGAGAATTGAATCGTACATTGAAGATCCTCTCATTCGAAGATGCG
>JAIVYW010000247.1:0-3402 GCA_048635215.1 Candidatus Atribacteria bacterium | reverse complement strand
CATAGAAACTTTTGTTCTGATATTATGTGGACAATGGACTTAATTGAAATCGAAGAGACCGATTGTGTTTATCTGATCCTTCCAATGAATCATGTATTTGCATTTACCGCGGGGTTCTTAGGAGCAGTTTATGCCGGATGCTCAATAACTTGTTCCAGGTCATACAGACCCAATGAAATAATTGAAGATATAAAAAGGACCAAAGTCACCTTTTTTCTCGGGGTTCCTTTGTTATTTGACAAAATAATATCAGGTATGGATAAAAAACTTGCGGAGAAAGGATTTATTACTAAGAGCTTTGTAAAAACGAGCTTGGCAACTTCAAAAATCTTAAAAAATGTTTTTAAGTCAGATAGCGGAGCAAAATTATTTAAATCACTTAGAGAAAAATCCGGTTTGGGTTCTGTTCGGTTATTTGTATCCGGCGGCGCCCCGGCTTCAGTTGAGACTGTCGAACGTTATAATCTCATGGGGTTTAAATTTATTCAGGGTTACGGACTTACTGAGACTGCTCCTGTCGTTACAATAAATAGTAAGGCATATTACAAAATTGGGAGTATTGGTCCCCCAATCCCTAACGTACAAGTTAAGATTATGAACCCAAATAGAAGCAAGGTTGGAGAAATCTGGGTAAAAGGTGATATAGTAATGAAAGGCTACTATAAAAACCAGGAAGCAACCGACAAGGTTATTACTGAAGATGGGTGGTTTCGAACAGGCGATCTTGGACTTATTGATGAAGAGGGTTATGTGTACATCAAAGGTCGATCAAAGGATGTAATTGTTACAAGCGGAGGGAAAAATGTCTATCCTGAAGAGATAGAATTTAAATTAAGCAGGTCTCCTTATATTCTTGAAGCAATAGTAAGGGGAATCCCCGACCAAATAAGTTCAGGAGAAATTATCGAAGCCTTAATTGTTCCGGATTATGAATATTTCGAAGAACATATCTCCCGCAATAAACCGGAAATGACTGATGAGATAATCAGAGAATCAATAAGAAAGGAAATATATAAAGTTAATGAAAAATTACCCGCTTATAAAAGGATTAAAGACTTCCAGATCAGAGAAGAAGAGTTTGAAAAAACATCTACTAAAAAATTGAAAAGATACCTTTATAAATGGAATCCAATCGAAATAGGTAATTTTAAGAATAAAAAAAATAAGAAACCCTAATTAATAAAAGGAGTGTACTATGTTTATCTTATTAGGTGAGTCAATATATAACCTCAAACAATTTATCTCCATTAGAAAAGAAAAGGATGGGGTCTATGGGATTACTTCAACCGGAGCAAAATTATGCTTCAGTATTACGGAGCCGGTTTCTGCAGAAAGAGTTGAAAGATTATTTAAAGAAATTACCTATATCTTAGACGGTAACCAATCAGGACTTATTGCTTTAGAATTCTAAACAGAATTCTATCGTAATAAATGGAGAATTATTTTGTATGAATGAATCAGTCGTTTCAATCGTATTAAATGTGATTAGAAAAGATGATAAAATCTTGATGATTAAAAGAACTCTCGGTGATTATATAGGGTACTTCGGCTTACCAGGGGGTAAGATTGAAGTTACTGAACATCTCTCCGGATCAGCAGTCAGAGAAGCTCTCGAAGAAACAAATATAAAAACAAAATTTAATAAACTATTGGGAATGGTTTCTGAACATTTATTAAATGAAGATAATACTGACCAAAACATATTTCTCTATATAGATCCATATGGAATCAAGTGCCTTGATTTTGATCATTTTCGCAAGATCAGCGGAAAAGGGTATCCTTCTTTGGAGATTCTTATGAATTTCAACTCATTCGGGTTTTTAAGAGAAGGATTCAGGCTATTAAAATATGATTTAAGCCATTTTGATGAATTTGATAGTGACGATGAAACTTATGAAATAGATGATAAAAATTCAATTTACCGAATGAACAGTATTGCAGGAGGTGATTATTGGCAGTCTATCTTACAAAAGAAGAACGAAGGCGAAATAAGTATGTTTGAGGCCGAAGAATTTTTCATGAATGAATATTCAAGAGGAATCAGAAGTATTTTCAAACATACTGTGAATATTCCAATCCGAATAAAAACAACCCATCTCCCTAAGTATAGGCTCATATTTGCGACCAATCATCCTGACGGGATGATATTGATGGCCGATAATATGAATAAAACATGGAATCAAATTGTGGAAAACCAGAGAAAAGGTCAAGAGGTCTTGTTTGATATTGATGTGCCGGACATGAAGCTAATGGGTGATATTAGCATTGAGGAGGACATCTTATTGCACATAGGAGATAACGATCAAATATTGCTTAAAGATCTGATCGTATTATTAATCGAAAAGTACGGGATACATTTTTCTGAAAAGGAATATAAAAATAGATTTAGAGATTTGGAGGCTAATGAAATAATTTCAATTATCAGAGATCCTGAGTTTACTCCAACAGGAAGGAAGGCTAAGACTTTAGACTTTAACGATAAAAGATACAAAATCTATGTGAGGGTAAGAAATGGGTGATAGATCAAAAATCGAATGGACTGATACAACGTGGAACCCGGTAACTGGATGCACAAAGATCAGCCCTGGTTGTCAGAACTGCTACGCAGAACGTATGTCTTATCGCCTTCAGGCGATGGGACAACCAAACTACGCTGATGGCTTTAAGGTGAAAACTCATAAAAATGTCTTATCCCTTCCTTTGAAATGGAAAAAACCCCGTACAATATTTGTGAACTCCATGAGTGACCTTTTTCATGAAGATGTACCAGCCTCGTTTATATCTAAAGTGTTTGAAGTGATGAGCAAGGTCACACAGCACACTTTCCAGGTTCTCACAAAACGTTCCGAGAATTTGCGCGGCCTCAGCCATAGTTTACCATGGCCGGAAAATGTCTGGACAGGTGTCACCGTCGAAAACTGCGATTACCTCCATCGAATTGATGACTTGCGGGTCACACCCGCAACGATAAAATTCGTTTCTTTTGAGCCTCTTTTGGGGTCTATTCCCGATATCGATTTCACGGGCATTGACTGGGTA
This sequence comes from Candidatus Atribacteria bacterium, assembly GCA_048635215.1. Classification (GTDB taxonomy): domain Bacteria; phylum AUK180; class AUK180; order AUK180; family AUK180; genus JAGLWT01. The sequence continues at coordinate 363 of JAIVYW010000247.1, read as the reverse complement.
ATTGTCGGAGGTGAATCTGGTCCTGGGGCAAGGCCTATGTCCATATCATGGGTTGAAGAAATCCGAGATCAGTGCTTCGACGCTGGTGTCCCTTTCTTCTTCAAGCAATGGGGAGGATTCAACAAGAAAAAAACGGGGCGTTTATTGGATGGTCGAACGTGGGATGATATGCCGACTATATATGAAAAGAGAAAGTTGGGCGCACATGGCTTACCGGTAACGGAGAGCTTATATGACTAACAACATACGCTGGGGATTGGATAACCCCGCATCCCTTTTCTCAGATGAAGACGGAGTTGCTCTGGGAGGGGAAATACGACGAATACGGCAACCGGCGGGGTATGGTGATGAAGTTTTGTCGAC
>JAIVYW010000246.1:0-3411 GCA_048635215.1 Candidatus Atribacteria bacterium | reverse complement strand
TACCGTCCGCAACCCCGGTCTCATCCGTGCGGGGAATATCTCCGTATCCAAGACTCAACCATGTAAAGCCGAAGGTACCTATGCCCTCCATACTGTAAACGGCTGATGCAGAAGTGATCTGCGTATCAGCGATCCAGTTCATATGGGAAAAGGCAACAGTGCCATGGTCCATAAAAGCAAGTCCTGAAGGATTCAAACGAATAGCGTTAAAATCGTCAGCAAGCCCGATAAAGGCATCGCCAAGAGCGCTGGGCTTCGCGCCCAATTCGATCTTCAAGAAGGTGGCAGCGGCCGTACCGGCGCTGGAACCGGCGAAAACAACTGTCCCCAATAACATGATCGCAAGAAAAGAAAATAATTTCTTCATAATGAAACCTCCGATAGTGTTATTCTACAACAATGTTTGGGATAGGTCAAATATTTTTTTTTGGTTAATGTGTTCTGATTTATAAGTAGAGGCTTTGCTTCGCAGAGCACAAGTGACAAGAGCACAAGTGCACAAGTGGGGAAAATGCAAGGAGTAAATACCAGATGGATCCTTCGCCGAAAAGCTCAGGATGACAGAATACAATGAATAATTGGGAAATGAAGAATGAAGAATGAAGAATGAAAAATGAAAAATGAAGAATGAAAAATGAAGAATGAAAGAGAGAAAAAGGGAATGAGGTTCGAAGATGTGTGGGGCTTATAGAGAAATGAATAATGAACAGTGAATAGTGAACAATGAACAGTTGGGGAAGCACAGGAAACAAATACCAGATGGATTCCCTGCTTTCGCGGGAATGACGAACCTTGAACTTTTGGACATTTGAACAATCTTCTATGCCTCTATTTATAAATCAGAGCACTGTTGTGTGATTTAAGTGTGATTGTTCACAGTTTGAAAAGAAAATGGAGAATAGGGGATTTGAACCCCTGACCTCAACGCTGCCAGCGTCGCGCTCTCCCAGCTGAGCTAATTCCCCATTAAAGTTCTTCTTCTTTTTTCTCGGCTGTTTCGATCTCTTCGTACAGCCTGTTGATGTCGTCCTTTACGGGAGCTTCTACAGAGCCCTTTTTATCAAGTTCTTCCATAACAGAACTGTAGTAATTCTTTGAGGGGGTATTAATGTTGAATTTCTTATCCTCTCTCATCATATACATCATCTTGAGAGTAGCAGCCAGAACATCTTCAAAAATTGTGTCGTAATTTTCCCTTTTCATAGTCTCCCTAAGTAAAGCGTCCCCAAGGGGATTTGAACCCCTGCCGCCGCCGTGAAAGGGCGGTGTCCTAACCCCTAGACGATGGGGACGCATTCAAAAAAGTGAGCCGCGAAGGATTCGAACCTTCGACCCACGCCTTAAAAGGGCGTTGCTCTACCAACTGAGCTAGCGGCCCAAAGAAAAAATATTATATCAAAAATATCTCAATTGTCAATATTTAACAGATATTTCTGTACTTTTTTCAACTCTTCATGGGTGCCGATATCAGACCAGAACCCGTCTATGACCTCACCGGTCACTCTAAATCCATGTTTTTTGGCTGGCAGCACTATGTCTTCAATGAAGGAAACATATGTATTGGCGGCATATAGCCCCCTTAGCCAGTTAACCGCCTCGGAGCTGAAGTACACGATCCCCGCGTACCCTAAACCGGTTTCACCGCTTTCGGCGGAACCGATCTCAAGGAGTTCCCCCGAGTCGCCCAATATCATATCACTTTTGCCATTATTTACGGCGACCAGCGTAATATCGCTCTTTCCGATAATACCGCCTATCTCTCCATCAAAGAAAATGTCTCCATTGTGCACCAAGAGAGATTCAGAAGAAATGTTCTTGATGAAATTATTTACACCGCCAAAGGCGCCTATGGGCGTAGATTCTCTGTAGATGTGAAGAAAAGGCGGCAATTCCCTGCGGGCGAAATCTATGCCCTTCAGAGCAAGATGTGAAAAATTAATGCCAACGGATCTTACTCCTGCGGAAATGAGTTTTTCATATACCAGAGATATCACCGGATGATCCCCTACCTTGACTAGAGGTTTTGGAATATCTCTGGTGATCGGAAGAAGTCTTTTGCCAAATCCGGCAGCTGGAATAAATCCCCTCATTTACTTATTTATTTTGATCTCCGAGGAGTCCTTTTCTTCATGAATGAAGTATTGCGGCTCCTTCAAAAGTCCTTTTACCCTGGCGGAATCGAAAGTATACACCCAGGGCGTGAATATGCCGTCGATCCTCAATCCCATATAGGATATCTTCTCGGCATCTTTTCCTCTTATCAGTTCAATGATGGATCCGTCCAGTTTTTCCAATACGATCACTGCCTGACCGTGTTCGACGCCGGAGCTTTTAAGGTCCTGATCCAGAACAAAACCGTTCGTCCTGAAATTCGTGAAGATATTCAGATATGCGTAGAGTTTTGATTCATCCACCCTGACCTTATCTGTATCGGAATATCGCCAAATATTATCTTCTCCCCTGACAAGCTTGACCTTGGGCAGATCGAGCTTCACTATGTCGGCGGTATCGAGTTTTAAAATGATCTTATCATACCAGGAGTCCGGAGAGGGATCTACAAATCGGATCAATGACCTGGGAGAAACATGGACTTTTTTATCATCGGATATTTTGAAAAATGTAGAAACGAAATCCCTGCCGCTTTTGCCTACCATAAAGGACGCGATAGGGCCTTTGGCAGCATTGACAGAAACCAATATCGCCTTATCCGGAGTTAAATTATACTTGTCAAGCTCTTCGGGTGCTCCATTAAAACTTCTTTGGGAAGAGAGTTCGCTGATAGCATTAAGAAGATTCTCTACACGGGCGGAACCGGCGGGAATATTTCTGTCTCCCTGAATTACCGTCCAGATCCCCTCTTTTAGCTGAAGCCAAACACCTTCCATTTTATCCTTTGAAATATTAATAGACACGATCGAGTCCTTATCATATTTCGGAAAAATGGTTTTCGTTCCTTTTGATGACTTTACCATATCGGGAATAAAGAGCAGCAGATATACCGAAACAAGGATTGTGATTATGATCAAATAATTCTTATAGGCCTTCATTTCTTCTCCTCACTGAGAGCTTTTCTGATCTTTTTGCGCCTGAAGAACCTGAGCACTCCGAAGAGCATGACCAGAATAGGCATCATCAGGTAATTGAGCATCTTGATAGCTGTTTTGCCGCTTTGTGTTAATTCACGGATGGAGGCCTCGGTTACGGTCTTGGACCTCACAGCTCCCAATCGGTCGCCCATGAGAATATGGTCCATCACATTCAGCAGAAAGATCTTATTATTAGGAAAACGCCTGAGATATGCGTCTTGAAGCATGTGAACATTTCCGGTAACCCATATCTTTGATTCCTCGACCGCTTTTTCCAGATAATCAGCTGAGGCGGCAGCTTCGGCGGATTCAAATTTAGAAAAAT
>JAIVYW010000245.1:0-3423 GCA_048635215.1 Candidatus Atribacteria bacterium | reverse complement strand
GGTTGATCGAACATACCAAAGATGCGGTCAAGTATCCCGAAATGAAGGTTCCTGTTTTTGCCCATACCGTCAAAAAGATCGTCAAGTGAAGTATAAACATGAAAACAAGGCAAAGTGCCCAGGTGCCCATATCTATTACCAAAAAAAATAGAAAAGGGCATTCAAGAGTTTAGCCAATTACTTGAGTTTGATGATACTGCTTTCATAGAGATAACATGTGCAGGTCTACAAAAGATTATTGATGATGCTATATTGAAAAGTGACATAATATCATCATGGAATATTGCTAAAAAGGGAACAGGCAATGTCTTTGTATCTCGAATTGATAAACCAGAACAGGATTATGATTTTATTGATCTTAGTGCAATGGCAAGAAACATCGCACATAGTGTATGGTTAGAAATATTCTATGATGAGGGAGGGTTTGAATAACGCCAAAAATGAAGAATAAAGTAAAAGAAGTACAGGAATATTTAGAAAAGAACGGCATTATCGTATCGGAAACAGCAATTGTTGATGCAGCATTTAACATCGCAACACGGTGGGGTGGCAACGGGGTGTTTGTATGTGAGCTTAAAAAGGAGGGGAAGAGATGAAAAAAGAAAGCATGTCTCTAGCCAGTATAAGCCATTTCAGAAAGCTATTACAATTAGACCTCTTTGAGACTCAGCTCCTTATGCATTATACTAGACTTCCTATCGAAACATTAAAGAAGCGCTACCATCGTGCCAGATCTGATAGCTCTAAACTACTCATAACGACAGCAATCGATTACATAGAAGCAAAGGAGAGAAAGAGATGAAAAAAGAAAAGAAACTGTCGTTTAATGACATCCCTGAATATATTCGGGAACGTGTATACAGTGACATTGGAGAAGCATCAATGTGTTGGGAAAATCCAGAGAAGGCGGGGATATTCGATTCTCAAAAAGCTGCTAAGATCGGATTGAACCTCTGTCTGTTCATTCTCGAACAGATAGAGAAGGAAAAGAAGAGATGAATATCACAGTTGATATTGACCTCCTGGCAAAAAAATATGAGGGGATGGATGCTAGCAAGTTTCTTAAAGGCCATACCTACAATATGTCTGAACTGCTGAAAGAAATAGGATTTGAGAGGGGGACACCGCAGGGCAAGCCACGGGGGAATACAAAATAATGGGCGCGCGATGGACGTGCCTGGCCTTAATAGAAGATGAATGTCTTATGTGTGATGCATGCGAGAGCTACTTCAAGCACGGAACAGCTTATCTGTATCTCGATGTTAATGATGAGCTCGTAGAAACTATGTGCGAGGCTTGTTGGAAGAAAGAGGGGAAAGAATGATGGGCGCACGCTATCTTAAAACGGAAGATGATGCGATTGTGAAATATTACCCAACCGCTCCACGCGCTGAGATCCTTGAGCATGTACCAAACAGAACTTGGGCTCAGATAGGAGTGAAAGCACGCAAAATGGGCATTCATCGCACTTCAAAAGCATGGGGTATATCTGTCAGAGAAGGGCGGAAATTGCACAAAGATGCATGGACCGATCAGCAAAATGAACTCTTCGATGTCTTATATCCCAAGCAAACATATGCGCAATTACTTGCTGCCTTCCCCAATAAGTCTTTGCTCGCACTCCAATCTCATGCGCAGAAGCGGGGTATACATCGTTCTCGTGAAGCGGTTGGAAGACAGATGAATATAGGACGCAGAAATGCTAGAAAAGAAAAAGGATGAAGACGATGGAAGGGGATCTTCCATTCTACAGAACAATAGGAGAAAGAAAAGAAATGAGTATGAAATGGATTAGGGATCTTTACAAGGTCCCAGCGAAACGTGGCATGAAAGTTATAGCGCAAGGGGAACGAGGGACAATTGTAGGCTCCAGAAATGGATACTTGCGAATCCGAATTGATGGGCGGAAGAATGTTTTTTCATTCCACCCAACAGATGACATAAAATATCTCGCTCAAATTGGGGTGAAAGAATTAAATACGAAGGAGAAGACAGTTGAACGGCCCTAACAACCCCATCGGCTGGTGCGATTGGACCTGGAATCCAGTGAAAGGGTTATGTCCTGAATCTTGTCCCTACTGCTATGCACGCCGGATCTACACGCATTTCGGCTATGATCCTACTATTCGCCTCGATGAGCACGAAATGATGGAGCCTTACAAACGGAAGAAATCTACTCGGATCTTCTGCGGGTCCACCATCGAGATGTTCCATCAAGATATCCACGGCGAATGGCTACTGCAGATTGTCCAAGTCATCAAAGATAATCCACAGCACATGTTCCTATTCTTGTATCACTTCAGTCCTCATCGCGGTCTCTTCCCTTCTAACTGCTGGCTTGGGCTCACAGTCACGTCATACATCGATGCTCAGAAAGCGGTCACGTTTTCGAAGACATATCCGAATCATATCAAATTCATTTCGTTCGAGCCGCTGCTTGGCGACCCCAAAATACCGGATGAAGTGTATGAGAAAATTGACTGGATAATTATCGGTGCGGAAACCGGAAACAGAAAAGGGAGAATTGAACCTCGTAAAGAATGGATTGCGAAACTAATTAATGCCTCTCGGAAACATAATCTTCCGGTCTTCATGAAAGATAACTTAAAGCCATATTGGCATTTCATCAGTGAGCTACGACAGGAGTTCCCGAAGAAAAAATGAGTGAAAAAACGCTAGTACTTGCACGAAAAACAAATGTATTGCGAATTTATAATGAAGATGACAACTTAAGAGGTATAACATACACTGCAATATATAACGTAACCGGCCTTAAAACAAATATAGAAGGTTGGTACGATATTCATAACAAAACGAAAGCAGTGGGTTTTGTATCTGGCGTAAAAGAAGTGAAAGAAAAATGGTGCTAAAATTATCTATTATAGGTGATAAAAAGAAAATGAAATATTATATCTGCTCCGTCTGTAGCTGTTTTGCTCGTCTACCAGATACTAAAGTCTTTTTATGCCGGTATTGCGGTAGTGAAAAGGGAGGTGAACTGACAGAGCGGGAATATAGGGGCTGGGCAAAATAGGTTCTTTCTGATCTGCGTTTTTTAGTGAAGAAGAAAGTTGTCCGTTGTGTGAGTGTGCTAGCTAAGTCCGAAGATGCACCATCCTGCTTAGAGGTGAAGTCTCTTCAAAAACGTCTAATCTCTATTCTAGCTCTTCTTCTTCTTCTTCTTCATCATTTAAAGGTAATATATATATATATAAGGCCTGGGAAAAGGATAATGATAACGTTAATCTCGCATTGATTTATATACTCCAACGTTGTTTTAACTAGTATGCCAAAAAAAGGAAGATTGTCAGCGCAAGGGCTTGACGAAAATGTGATAGAAGCGTTTCGAATGTACGTGATAGAAAGATATGGAAAGCTCCATACGGTCTTTGGGCAGGAAATTGAAAAGGCTACGGAAGCATA
>JAIVYW010000244.1:0-3434 GCA_048635215.1 Candidatus Atribacteria bacterium | reverse complement strand
CTCAGCGTGCTAAAGCCGGTTTAACGGTTAGTTTTTAATTATTAATAAAATAAAGGAGTGACGAATGGGATTTCTATTAGAAAAATTTAAGCAAGGTGGCCCGATGATGTGGCCGCTTCTACTCTTATCATTACTTGCATTATTCATTTTCTTTGAAAGAATGATCACTTATTATAAGAGAAAGATCAATACCAAAGAATTTTTGGGAATGATCATTGAGCTTCTGGAGAAGGATGATCTTGACAGCGCTCTTGATCTTTGTGAAAAAACCAACGGGCCCATCCCCGCGGTACTTCATGAAGGCCTGACGAAATACAGCGACCTTCAGAAGATCTCAACTCTTAAGGTAAAATCACAGGAAAAAAGAGACATGATCGAAAAGACGATGGAAGCCGCGGCAGCGGTTGAATTGTCCAGCCTTGAAAAAGGTCTTGTCTGGCTGGCAACGGTCGTTTCTTTGGCTCCTATCTTTGGATTCCTTGGAACCGTTACCGGTATGATCGGCGCCTTCGGCACCATGGCGAGTGCGGGTCTTGGAGATCCGACTATTGTTGCCGGCGGTATTTCTGAAGCGCTTGTCACAACAGCGACCGGCCTTATCATATCCGCTCCCGCTCTCATCATGTACAACTTTTTTGTAAACTTCCTGGATAGGTTCACAATGGATATTCAGGAGTCTTCAAGTGTACTGCTTGAGGTTCTGGAGGAAATGGAGTTGACCAAGTAATGAAGTTATCAAAGGGACTGAAGGCGAATACGCACATCCCTGATTCCGCCATGTCCGATATAGCCTTCCTGCTTATAATCTTCTTTATGATAACCACGGTCTTTAATAAAGATCAGGGCCTGGACCTTTCCCTTCCTCAAGCTACAAAGCCGGATACTTTGGAACAGACCGTTCTTCATGTTACCCTGCCGAAGGGAAGTGACGGTACAACGGTGAGATTAGAGGGCAAAGATATTTATATTGAAGCACTTTCGGCGAATATTATGGTCGAGGGTTCAAAAAGAGCCAATATGTATGTGGTTCTCAAGGCCGACGAAAGTATCCCCTATGAGATAATCAAGAGTGTTCTCAACAATATACAGGAAGGCTATGTGAATAAGGTTGCCCTGGCTGTGGATTACAAGAAATAGGTGTAGGATGAAGGTAAAAAACAAATCAAAAGCTTCGACAGCGATACCCGCTTCCTCGATGTCCGATATCGCTTTTCTGCTGATCATCTTTTTTATGCTTACAACGGTATTTTCGCAGGAATCCGGCTTGAAATACGAGCTTCCCGATTCGGTAAAAGAGGTAACCCTCGATCAGAAGAATATTGAGATATATATAGACGCGTACGGTGTTGTCATGATGAATGGCGCCGTCGTATCCCTGGATGAGGTCAAGACCACCGTTAAAACTACAAAGATGGTCCAAAAGGATGCCTTTGTTGTGATCAAGCTGGATCCCAAGACCCCGTATAAATACCTCGTTGAGACCATTGACAGCGTCTTATTGGGCGGTATCGATAAGATCGCCTTCCAGTCAACTGAAGAGAGCTATGAAGATTTCGACTACTCTAAAGAAGTTGGCGGGGAATAAAGGAGTCGTATTATGATGATAGATGTAATAAAAAAGCGTCTGGAAACAGAGAGAAAATTTTCTCAAAGGACGACCCTTATTGCTTTGATCCTCGCGATCGTGGTCCATATTGGACTATTCGTCGGTATCAGAGAGTTCAAGAAGGGCCCGAATAAGTACAAAGCGGGAAAAAGAAAGATATTCAAACCCTTGAGATATACCATTCCGAAAAAGAAATTAGATAAGAAAATGAAGAAAACAAAGAATATCTACAAACCGCGAAAAAGGGCAATTCCGAAGGCAGTTCCGGATCCGAGAAAGGATGAAGAACCGATACCTGAAATTCCCGAGATCATGATCGATGAAGATACAACACCGCATAACTTAAGAGATATCGGTGCGATAATACCTCCCATGCTTGTAAAGAGGTATCCGGGTACTTACCCGCAGATCGCCAAGGAAATGGGACTTGAAGGCGCGGTGAAAGTGGTCTGTACCCTTGATAATAAAGGGCAGGTTAGAAAGGTGTATCTGCTTAAGACTTCCGGCTCCGATATTCTTGACAAGGCCGCGATGAACGCTGCGAAGCTCTGTATATTTACGGCTGCGATGCAGGGTGACAATGCCGTCGATGACATCGATGTCGAACTTACTTATAAATATCTTTTGGAAGGGATCTCTGTAGAGACCTACTGATCCGATAATATCATCTTTGAATTGTCAATATAAAATTGACAATTGAAGAAAGATTGTTTAATGGAGTTTTGATCCATCTTTTCATTATTAACATATGCTTTTCTCACATCATTTCATGATGTTCAAAAAGAAAGATATATATATTATTTGATGGAGTTTTGATCCGTCTTTGTTCTCATGTCATTTTTTGCGATGATACTCACCACGGCCATCATTCATTAAAATCCCAAAACTCGCTCGCTTCACTTCACTCAGACAATTGGATATTTTCGGCTTCGCCACCATTCATTCATGCCGTTAAAAATGTCAATGTCACTTAGACGGTTCAAAACTCTTTGGGTTGGTCGCCCGGCGCTGCCGGGCTCCCGTTGAGCGGATGCGGGAAGGAAATAAAGAAATAGTTAACATATTTATGAATTAGAACACTTTCTCCTTCCGGAACTCTCGGTTGGGCGCACGGCTGCGCCGTGCTCGAGTGTGGGGGAGAAATAGAGAAAGGAGAGAGAAGGATAGCATTCGAAGATGTGTAGAGAATGTTTTCGTTTTCTGCGTTGCTCGTTCCTTACATACCGCTTGATGAAGAGTTCACATTAGGCGGCTCTATTTCTATAAAATCCGTACTCCCATCATGATCTAACACTAAGAATCCCCACTTATCAGGGCTGGAGATCTCCAACACCCTGCCGAAAGGATCCACTATCACCCCCCAACCGCGATTTATTGCCCTGATCACCCAGACATTTGATTCCACGGCCCGGAAGACCGATGTGGAGATCCCTGATACCGGGCCGGCGCTGTAACCGTACCATCCGTCATTTGATATATTCGCGATCACCTTGCTGCCCTTCATTGACGCAGAACGAATAAGACTGCCAAAACCTATTTCATAACAGATGGGTGTGTAAACTGATACACCGTTTATGGAAAAAGGAGTGATCTGTTCTGAAGGCGCAAAGTTCATATATTGACCGTATAATGAATTAAATACAGGCCAGTTCTTCATGGGGAAGTATTCTCCGAAAGGAACCAGATGATTCTTCGAGTAGATCCCTGCCACATCGCCGGAGATGTTAATGTGAACCGCTGAATTGTAATAATTCTCCTGCGAACGGGTAAGAGCACCGAATATAACCGCTGTTGAATTCACAGATGATAACAAGCCGACCTTTCTGAA
>JAIVYW010000243.1:0-3441 GCA_048635215.1 Candidatus Atribacteria bacterium | reverse complement strand
GGCAGGAGACACCATCGCCTCCGCTCTTCATGACAATGGGATAATGGTCTATCGGATCACGGACAAGGGCAGAAAGCGCGGTTTTTTCTGCGCTATCGGTAAGTGTTCCTCGTGTATGATGAAGGTGGACGGAATTCCGAATATAAAGACATGTGTTACGGAATTGAAGGCCGGAATGCATGTAGAGTATCAGAAAGGAAAGGGGAGTTATAAATGATCAGAACAGATGTCTTGATCATCGGCGGCGGCCCTGCGGGATTAGGCGCAGCGATCGAAACTACGAAACGCGGCCTGAAAACCCTCCTTGTGGAAGAAAATCCGAGATACGGCGGCCAATTGATCAAGCAGACACATAAGTTCTTTGGATCCCATTCCCATTTTGCCGGAACAAGAGGTATATACATACAGGATGAATTGTTAAAAGAGATAAAGAAAGAGCACTTTTCCATGCTGCCGGGCCACTCCGCTGTTGGCATTTATGATGACGGCGTTATCGGCATTTACGATTCCGAGAAGAACAGATTCAAGAAGGTAAGCGCTAAGAAGGTAATTGTCGCTACAGGTGCTTCGGAGAAGACCATACCATTCAAGAACAATGATCTTCCCGGTATTTACGGTGCGGGCGGAGTGCAGACATTGATGAATGTTTACGGTGTACTTCCCGGAAAGAAGATATTTATGATCGGTGCGGGAAATATCGGCCTTATCGTTTCATATCAGCTTATACAGGCCGGCGCGGATGTTGTCGGCATCGTTGAGGCATTGCCTAAAGCGGGCGGATATGATGTACATCTCGCGAAGATCAGGCGAATGGGCGTACCCGTTTTCTTTAAACACACTATAGTTGAGGCCTTTGGGCAAGATAGCGTGAAAGGCGCTTTAATAGTTCAGATTGATAATAAATGGAAGCATTTGAACGGTACACAAATGCAGCTTGAATGTGATACCATTTGTTTAGCGGTCGGATTGACGCCTTCTTCTGAAATACTTATGCAGACAGGGATAAAGATGACATTTTCACCTTCTCTTGGAGGGTATGTACCTGTGCATAATGAATTCATGCAGACCTCTTCCCCCGATTACTTTGTCGGCGGCGATGCGGCTGGGATCGGCGAGGCTACATCCGCCATTATAGAGGGCCGTCTTGCCGGCATTTCAGCTTCCGCTTCCTTAGGGAAGAAAAAGAATGCCGAAAAAGCCTATAAAGAGCATGTCGATTATATTGAGAAATTAAGGGACGGCAATACAGGGATCAAGGTTAAGAAGGGTAAGTACGAGCTTTGGAATAAGCCTTGGGACACTTCGATGGAGACCTTTGAAAAGAAGGATAATACGATAAAAATACCGAAAGGCAGGACAAAGCCCTATGTGAGTATCGAATGTTATGAGGATATTCCATGTAATCCCTGCGAGATCTCCTGTCATTTCAAAGCTATCACGGTCGGGCCGAATATCACTGACCTTCCCATGCTTGATCTGGATAAGTGTACGGGCTGTATGTCATGCCTTGCGCAATGCCCGGGCCTGGCGATCTTCGGTATTAATAAGAATCTTGCTCCCGGGAGAACCGGGATAACCATTCCATATGAGCTTCTGCCCCTTCCTGAAAAGGGAGATCCCGTCTGGGGCGCGGACCGGGACGGAAAGATCATTTGCAGCGCAAGGGTTGAAGCGGTAAGAAAAAATAAGAATAAAACTCATCTGATCACTATTTCTGTTGAGAATGAATATGCTGAAAATGTCCGTCATTTCTATCCGGGAGCTTCAGGAGATGTGCTGATCTGCCGTTGTCTGGATATTACCGCTGATGAGATCAATGACGCGATTGACCGCGGATATACCGATTTTGAAGAGTTGAAGAGATACCTCAGGGTCACGACCGGGCCTTGTCAGGGACGCGGGTGCCGCCAATTGATCATGAATATGATCAGGGCTAAGACCGGCGAGGATGTATCTTCGCATTCTACCGGTACACCGCGCCCTCCGGAATCAGCACTTCCCTTCAGCGCATTCACAAAAGGGGAGAAGAAGTGAAGGCAACAGCGGATGTAGGAATAATCGGCGGTGGAATAATCGGTTCGGCGATCGGCTATTATCTGACCAAAATGGGCCTTAAAGACATAATCCTTTTTGAAAAAGATTATCTGACCTCCGGCTGTACCGGCCGCTGCGGCGGGGGCATACGCCAGCAATGGTCCACTTCTGATAATGTGAAATTGGCAAAACGATCGGTAGAGTTATTCGAGAAATATGAAGACGAATTGGATTTCGATTTTGAATATATTCAGCAGGGTTATCTGATACTTGCTTTCACGGATGACGAGGTGAGGGATTTTAAAAAGAATGTTGCGATGCAGAAAAGGCATGGCCTGAAGGTCGATCTGATCTCTCCCCGGCAAGCGAAGAAGATAGTTCCGTTCTTAAATACAAATGATGTTCTGGCGGCAAGTTACTGTCCGACCGACGGCCTGGCAAATCCGTTTCTCACAACATTCGGCTATGTCGAGCGCGCCTCCGAAGCGGGAATGACGATATTGCGCAAAACCAGGGTCAACTCCATTGAAAGGAAAGGCGGATCATACAGGATCAGAACCGATAAAGGCAATTGTACGGTAAAATATATCGTTAATGCCGCCGGGCCATGGGCACAGGAAGCGGCAAAGATGATAGGATATGACATACCTGTTGAGCCCGAAAGACATCAGATCCTGGTAACAGAGCCCCTGGAAAGAATGGTCGGTCCTATGGTCGTTGATTTCTACCATGGCTTTTACGGTTCTCAGGAGAAGAGAGGCGGCTTTGTGATGGGAGAAAGTGATCCTTCGGAGCCTGTATCCTACAAGACCTCTTCTCATTGGAAATTTGTGGAATCCATCAGTAAAAAATTTACATATTTATTTCCCCGATTTTCGAATGTGAAGATCCTAAGGCAGTGGGCCGGTTCTTATTGTGTTTCTCCGGACGCGCAGCCCATACTCGGCCCCATCTCCGCGGATGATCCCAATTATTTTCTCGCTGTCGGCTATTCCGGCCACGGATTTATGCTGGCTCCCGCAACGGGTGAAGCGATAGCGGAATGGATAGTCAAAGGAAAACCGCTGACTACAGACATTTCTCATTTGACGATGGAAAGGATCGAGAAGGGTGATTTTTCTCAGGAGCATAATGTGGTTTAATATGAAGATACTAATAGTTGATGATGAAAAGAATATACAGAAACTCCTTTCGGATATTCTGAAGGATAATGGCTGGGCTACTTTTGTTGCGGGTGATGTGCAAGAGGCCGATAGAATCTTGCAAAGGGAATTTATCGATGTCATGCTTTTAGATGTTTTCCTTCAACATGAAAGGCAGGGCCTGGATTTCCTTAAAAAGGTGCGTACCACATATGAATTTCCGCCCGAAGTAATAATGATCACGGGACACGGCTCCATTGAAATG
>JAIVYW010000242.1:0-3443 GCA_048635215.1 Candidatus Atribacteria bacterium | reverse complement strand
ACAGCATAAGAATGATGATAAACAGCCTCTTCATATATCATTATAGGATAAATATCCTTTGTGGTCAATAAATGTTGCAAATACAATCAATTTTGGTATAATCAAATATGAAAATGGGCAATTTCGAGGTCATTACTCTATTACACAGAAGGATCTTCACCGAATTGAAGTACAAATTGAAGATCTTCAAATTGGGCTATGCGCAATTTAACCTTCTGTCCATTCTCCTTCGTGAAGGCGAGATGACACAGGATCAGCTCGCAAGTGTTTCCGGCGCGGACAAGGGGACCATATCACGCGGTATCACCCGTCTTGAGAGGGAAGGTTATATTGCCAGAGAGAGGAAGCGAACCGATTCCCGCGCCAATATTATTTCTCCTACTCCCAAAGCCCTTCAATTACAACATATCCTTGATTTCATCGATGAAGAAGTGATGAACAAATGTCTTGAAAACCTTACTGAAGACGAACGGCTTACTCTATTGGAACTCGTTAAGAAGGCTGTTTCTGAATAGTGCCAGGTTGACATTTTGACACTTTCGTGATATATACAGTAAAGGATTATATATGCCAAGACCAAGAAGGATCGAGATTGAGGGAGGAGTATACCACCTATACAATCGGTTTGTAGGCGGGACTTCATTTTTTAATGATGCCGGGATAGTACGAAAATTTAAGGATGTATTTTATTCAACTGCGGAGTTCTATGGTGTAAAGATCATTGCCTATGTGTGTATGTCCAACCATTTTCATTCACTAATACAGATTCCGGGCCCGGTTCTATCCAAGTTTATTCAGAAATATTCAACAAGATTTGCGCGTATTGTCAATATACTGAATGATAGGAAAGGGCATGTGTTTCAAGGGAGACATCGGACCAGCCTTGTTGATGAAAAACAATATTTAATGACAGTAATTGCGTATATTTTCTATAATCCTGTAAGGGCAGGTATTGTTGAAAGAGTAGAAGATTATCAATGGAGCAATTATCATGAAATCACAAATGAGAACGATAATCAGAACTATGATATTATATACGAGCAATTCCATAGGGATAGAAACAGAGGCCGACTGGCATTTGTGAAATGGCTCAATGATATGAATTCAGAAAAAAGTAAAAATATTATCTATAATGATAAAAAGGGGCAATTTTTAATGGAAGGTGCTCATATAGAACAAATCTTCGAAAAGATTAACCGACGGAACAAAGACATTACTGCCATACTTATGAAAGATGAAAGAAGGAAAAGGCAAATCAACAGTCCGTATATCGCAGCAGAAAGGATTGAAGAGATTATTGAACACTACAATTTAGAATTTAGCAATTGGGAAGGTTTGTGGCGATCGGAAAGGAAGTTTATTCTTCATCTTAAATGGTTTCTCTTGCGAAATTACAGTAAAATGAGCTTGACAGATATTGCAATTAGCGAGAAACAAATTAGGCATACCACAGTTTCCCAAGCATTAAGGATAATTGAAAAGAAGGGAGAGAAAATGGAATGTATTTATCAAGCAATTAAGAAGCTGGGTATGTGATGGGGAATGTGAAAGTGTCAAAATGTCAACCTGGCACTATTGTCTTCATTCTCCTTTTTCCGGTCTTCTTATTTGCTTTCCCGAATTCTATTGATATCCCGCTTCCTTCATCCGATGAACCTTATGTTCACTTCAGGTTCTTCAATAGAACCCCGGAGAATGGAACCTATTCCTGGCGTCTGTGTTTGAAAGAGGGCGGACATCCTCTATACATTTATCCCTCTGCGGCTTCAGAGATCAGCATTCTCATCGGCAGAGAGATAAGAGAATCTGGCTTTGGGGTGGAGTACATTGACGGTTCAGAGATCGACTGGGAAGTATTAGAGGGTACTCCTTTAATCCCGCAGGGGTTTAAACTTCTGGAGGGCATCCTTCCGCGTTTTCGGGAAACCGCCGCCACATTGTCAAAGGGGAAATTGAAAAACTTCTATATTTCTGAGCGAGCTGATCAAAATACAGTGTTCAACTTTTCCCGTAATGCCTCTCCGTTGTTTTACCTTTTTAGTGACGGGATCACGATCAAATTCCCGAATGAGTTTGATGCGGATGCATACACCCTCTCGTATATCGAAAAAGAGGGGATGAAGATACGCCCGAACAGATATAATATTTTCAACGGCAAGGAAAAGCATTGGCGTATCCTCTTTCTCGACCCGACCATTTTCACGGCTGCGGATGAGATCATATACTATGCCGACCCTGCCGGACTGAAGAAATATAATAAGATGAAACCGTATTTTGAGAAGGGGTTATCCGTTTTAAATAATTGGGGCTTTACCGGCCTTTCGGATTACAGATTACTCCTTTTTGACAAAAAGACATATAAAGAAGGATTGCTTGTCATAAATATGGACGCAGGTTCCGTCCCTGTTACCTGGGTTTCATCTGTCCTGTTGAAGGTATTCGGCTTTTCTTCCGGAGGCGTGGCATCCTATACATCTCTGATAAACATCGTTTCTCAAGAGGTCAAAGAACTCGGAGACATTCCGTATTTCATCCAAAGCGGAATTCAGGTGATCCTTTTGGATATCCTCTTTGAGGCGGTAATGGAAAAAGAAAATAAATTCATGAAGTTCAAGGATAACTCCGATTATCACGGAAAGATCCTGGATATACGGGATTGGGGACCCCCGCCGACTGGTTATACCGGTGAAGACCCTGATCCGGATAGGGAGGCCTATTTCTGGGCATCATATATATTTTGGCACAGGTTTTTGGCGGATCAGGGGGAGCAGGGAGTTATCGAACTCATGAAAGGACTCAGAGATAATAATGCTGAGCCATTCACCTTGCTTGGATTTGATGAATCCCAGTATTTGATCGATTACACAAATATCAAAGAAGGACTTAAAACGGAGATACCAAGCGAATAGAAGCTAGGTGAAGAGTGTAGCCTATATGGGGTTGATCAATAATAGTAATAATTTGGATATCCGTATGTCTCCCAATACCAGAAAAACAGTACGACTGAAGCAGCGGAAGCCAGTCCCGATGAAGCGCAGCCCCAAACGGCGGCCCGAGTCTGCAGCCGTTTTGCCTCTCTCAGATAATAATCTCTGAAAATCGCGATATAATCCGGGCTTTTCCCTATCAGTTCCGCAACAGGCGGTGTGGGGTCGATTATCATGGCCGCGAAAATACCCCAGAAAGAAAGAGCGCATCCTGCGGAATACCAGATCATAGGAGAGCTGTCTTCCTTAAGTGCTCTGATTCATAAATACGATGACAATGGAATATTTAGATTTGAGTAAATTCCAACAAACAATGAGTGCAGTGTACCCTTTGTGGTACATAAACGAAGAGAGAGGAAGAAATTGACCAAAGATGATATTCCCTTCGGGCTGAAGCTCTTTTTTGTCTTCTGCGTTGCTCGTCGCTTACATACCGCTGTGGGTATGCCGCGTTCC
>JAIVYW010000241.1:0-3441 GCA_048635215.1 Candidatus Atribacteria bacterium | reverse complement strand
GCGGGCGTGCCCTTGAAGAAGCCGGTTGCCGGTGTGGCACTTGGCCTTGTTTCATGTGGTGACGATTATCAGATACTTACAGATATTCTGGGTGAAGAAGATCATTGGGGAGATATGGACCTCAAGGTTACCGGAACACGAGACGGCATTACCGCTATTCAAATGGACCTTAAGATCGAAGGAGTGTCGAAAGAGATATTCTTCGAGGCCCTGGGACGCGCGAAAAAAGGAAGGCTCCATATTCTTGACTTGATATCACAAACGATCTCAAGGCTCCATATTCTTGACTTGATATCACAAACGATCTCAGGCCCCAGAACGGATGTTTCAGAATTCGCCCCCAAGATAGTTACCATCAAAATAAATCCTGATAAGATCGGCGGTATCATAGGATCCGGCGGTAAGACGATCAAAGCGATCCAGGAAGAGACGGACTCCACTATTACCATAGCGGAAGACGGCCTGGTTAAAATATTCGGTTACGATAAAGAGAAATTGAATAACGCAAAGGGTTATGTTAAACTCATTGCCTTCGGCCCGCGCAATGGAGAGATCTATACCGGCCCGGTAATGAGAATTGAAAAATACGGTGTATTTGTTGAGTTAGCCCCCGGGGTTAAGGGACTTCTTCATGTCTCTCAATTCGAAGAGAAGGGATATCCCGAAAAACTTTTCAAGATGGGTCAACAGATTACTGCAAAGATCAAATATGTAAATTCCCGCGAAGGAAAGATCGACCTTACGCAGAAGGATATGAATGGAGAAAAGAGACCGGATCAAGGTTAGGATCCAGCTTTTAGAACACGGTAAGGAACTTCCCTTACCGCAATATGAGACCCCCGGTTCATCGGGGGTCGATCTGGCTGCTGCGATATATGATGATATTGTCATTGAGCCGGGCAAGCGTGAGATCATCCCAACAGGAATGAAGATGCAGATTCCATTAGGATGGGAGATGCAGGTACGCCCGCGCTCCGGACTCGCCTTCAAAAGTGGCCTAACAGTATTAAATACACCGGGTACGGTGGATTCCGATTACAGGGGTGAGGTCAAGGTGATACTTTATAATTCGTCAGAGCTGCCCTTTACCGTTATCAGAGGAATGCGCATAGCTCAAGGAGTATTTTCACAGGTAATTCAGATAGAGATGGAGATATTCGAAGATGAATTGGACCAAACGCAAAGGGGTAGCGGTGGATTTGGACATACAGGCCATTGACAGCATTCTTTTTCTTGACACATCTTTGCCGTATTTTTCGGCATCTTTCAGAAGAAATGGAAAAATACATTCCATAAGAGAGCCCTTGGACTCGTCACATTCGATAGGCCTTGAGGGCAGGCTGAACCGCTTCCTGGCCGAGGCGGATACTTCTCTCGATGATATTGAGAACCTCGTTTATAATATGGGCCCCGGGTCCTTTACAGGGCTCAGGATCGGCGCGGCATTCCTTTCCGGATTAAGTGCGTCGACAAATGCCGTACTATACGGCGTAGATCTGTATTCAGTCGTCATGTCCAACCTTCTGGGCGATGATGATGCAGTGTATATAAGGAATTCAAAGAAGAGAGAATTCTATATGCTTACACGGGAAATGGCAGATTTTCAGCTGATCTCCCTTCAGAAACTGACAGATGACCCCGCATTCAGGGATAGAACAATAATGTATGAAGGGACATTTTCATATCCCGAACTGTCACTTACCCCCGTTGAGATCCACCCTAAAATGTTTTTCACGGATGGAGTTATTATAAAAAAGGTTGAAAAAGGAAGGATAATCTTTTATTATATTAATGACCCAGACATAAGGAAGTAATATGAAAAGATCCTTTATTCTCTTATTGATCGTATTATTCTCAGTAAATCTTTTATCACAGGAATGCACTATCCGGAAGAACCCCTATTTCTCCGGGAGCCTATCCTGGTATTATCCCGGGCTGGGGCAGGCATACAATGGAAAGCTCCTGAAAGGCGCCCTGTTTCTGACGCTTGAGCTAGGCTCCCTTTATACTGCGATCAATTTGGTCAGCGACCTGACATTCAGACTGGAGGAAGGTATAATTGTAAATCCTCATAGTGATATCACGCGCGGAAACAGAAATATTGCCATCGGCCTCGCCGTAGGCGCAACATTGCTCCATATATACAATATCTACGATGCTATTAGTGATTCAATGAAATTCAATCTGAGGAATGCCTCTTCATTAAAGAGTGAGAGCCCGGACCCGTTCTTTCTGGCTGTTTCTTCCTATCTGATGCCGGGTACGGGACAGATGTTCAACGGCAGCTTCAGAAAAGGTTCTGAACTTCTCTTTTATCAGCTTCTCTTTAAGGTTTGGAAGGTATATATCGACTACGATCTTCGCAATCGATACTCTCCCGAGGAGAACGCCTTGAATTGGCTTGACTTGAATCAGAATGATCGAGTTACTATAATCGCATATTACGCAATGAACTCTTTCTTCAGGATCTATTCAGCGTACGATGCGTATATCGGCGGTCACAAAAAAGTGGAGATCCTGATGATGGAGGACTCGAGGAAGAATCTTCTTCTGGGGCTCGGAGTTAAATTTTGAAAAGTCTCCTTGCGGCCTTCCTTCTATTTTTGGCGGTTTCGATCTTTTCTGCGGAGGCCTCTGTAATGATCTCTCCGTATGATGACCACATCGAAATATCCGTTACATTACAGGATTTTATTTCTCAGGATATCGAGGCCTCATTGCAGGCAGGAGAAGGGGTTATCGTCACATATGAGTTCTTCAAGAAGGGCTTTCTTTCCAAAAAAGTGTACAGCACTCAAAAAGTAGAGTTCAAATACGATATTCTCAATAATAAATTCTCACTCAAGACCGGAGGCGAGGTGCTTTACTTCAAGAATTTCGATGACCTGGTGGATGAAGTGGCTACCTTCCGGGCATCCTTTGACCGCGAGTTATTTGAGAAGGAACGCATCTTCTGCCGTGTTCATGTAAAGGGAATGTCCGTGGTAGGGGTATTCGCTATTATTTATAAGGTATTCTTTGACCTGAATTACTCCATGGAATTTCTTCTGGAGAAAAAGCTTTGAAAGGAACACGAAGAAATCTGATATATCTCATTTTCATAATTGTCATGTTCGCGATCTTCATCGTATTTTCTCTCAGAACCCTATCTGAGCTGCAGGGGGAGAGCAGGATTACCACCGTTTACATAGTATTTCAGCTTCTAGCCCTCTTCGTCTTCATCTTCTCATTTCTATTTGTTGCTCTGAAGGGCGCATTGTACTTTTTTAATGAAAAAAGCAAGAAATCCTTTAAAGACAGAAGTATACGCTCTAAATTCTTCGTAATAATCTTAATGGTCGTTATATTCATCTCCGTTCCTCAAATAATCTTTAATGTTCTATTCACAAATAATCTTCTGAATCAATGTGTAGGGAAATTGTTTCAGAAGATTATTTGTGA
>JAIVYW010000240.1:0-3500 GCA_048635215.1 Candidatus Atribacteria bacterium | reverse complement strand
GGATGAGTATGTTTGAATTTGGCAAGGAGTACCTTTTACCATCCGCGCCGGAAGAAAGGATCACGGCTGCCATGCTGGCTGCCTGCCCGATACAAACGGTCGCGACATCCGGTTTGATATACTGCAGAGTATCATAGATGGCAAGGCCGGCAGTAACATATCCCCCGGGAGAATTGATATACAGATAGATATCCTTTTCGGGATTCTCCATCTCCAGAAAAAGAAGCTGCGCGGTCACGGCATTAGCCACAAAATCATCGATCGGCGTTCCCAGGAATATGATCCTGTCCCTTAGGAGGCGCGAATAGATATCATAAGCCCTTTCGCCGCCGGGGCCCTGCTCGATCACATAAGGTATCAGCATTCCATTTCTCACATTGTTCTTTTCTTTATCTTTCATAGATTCCCCCTATTTTTCGGTTTTTTCCTCTTGCTTGGGAGCAGAAGGTTCTTCTTTTTTCTCAACTTTCGGTTTAACTTTTTTGATCTTCGCGCTGGAATAGAGCAGATCATCCACCTTCTGAGACAAAAGGTCATTTTTCACATTATCCAAATATGATTTATTTGTATTGTAAAAACTCTTGACGCCATCCAGTGAAATATTGTTTGAGTCAGCTATCATCTGAAATTGCTCATCAATATCGCTGTCTGTGATCTCGAGCTTCTCCAGATCCAGGATATGCTTTCTGATATGATTGATCTTTATTCCTTTGACGATATCATCTGTCATGGAATCCTTGGAAATATTCAGCTGCTCCATGCTCATGCCGTAATTCTTTTTGTATTTCTCATTCTCTGATTGATACACCTCGTCCTTCATCCTTTCCAGATACCTCGGCGGTACGGTGAACGGATTCTTCTCGATCAGAACCGAATATATCTTATCAACGGAATTGCGCTTCATTTCAAGCTCTGAATTCTTTTTGATATCGTCTCCGAGCTTCTTCATCACATCTTCTTTCGATTTGGCGCCTTCGACCATCTTTGAAAAAAGCTCTTCATCCTCTTTGGGGGAGAGTTTTTTCTTGAGCGCGCCGACCTTGAAGGAATATTTCACCTTCTTATTTTTAAACCTTTCAGAAGCGTCTTCCTTGAAATCCAATACGAATTCTTTTACCTCGGCTTTTTTTAAGGATTTCAATTCACCGTAAAACTCCTTGGGCTCCTTTGTTTCGGAATATATGACGGGGAATTTATCCATCTTTCTGGGCTCTTCTCCCGGAACTTCCTCTAAATAATCCTCAAGCTCTATCAGGACCTCATCCTCTACCGGGCCTTCATAGTCCTGCCATGAGGAAAAATTCTTCAAGATATCCGAATATGCTTTATCTACATGTTCCTTGAGTAAATCAAGTTTGACCTCTTCTATCGCAAGGCCCTTGTAATTCTTGACATCCAATTCAGGCATGAATTCGATATTGATGATCAATATACCCTTTTCGAGGTCATATTCCTCAAGCTCGAAGTGCAGAGGGTCCTTTTTCTCGTCCTTTATTATCTTATCATAAAGTTTGGTCAATGATTGTTCCTGAATATTCTCTTCGATATATTCTTTGAACTTGGAAGCGACAATATATGACGGCGCCTTTCCCTTCCTGTATCCCGGGATAACCTGAGTTGAAATTATCTTATCGATCAAGTCTTTTTTCTGTTTTTTGATCTGGTCTTGTGAAAGAGTTGCCGTATATTTTATAAGATAATCTTCGATCTGCTGCTTAGAATAGTCCATAATTTCTCCTTTGGAACATTATTCGCAAAAAAAAATGCGAGAGGTGGGACTTGAACCCACACCCTGAAAGGACAGGATCCTAAGTCCTGCGTGTCTGCCATTTCCACCACTCTCGCAGGAAAAAAATGGTGGGCCTTCAGGGACTTGAACCCTAAACCTACTGATTAAGAGTCAGTTGCTCTGCCAATTGAGCTAAAGGCCCACTCTCTGGGGTGGATGATGGGAGTTGAACCCACGACCTACGGAACCACAATCCGTTGCTCTACCAGTTGAGCTACACCCACCACATGTGTTAAGTCAGAAATTATAACAAAAAAGATTTATCTTGTCAATAAATATTTGCTATTTTAGTGTTATTTTTTTGTATTGTTATTGCATTTCAATGATTTTTTGATATAATAAATCTTTGGGGCCTGTAGCTCACTTGGCAGAGCTCCCGGCTCATAACCGGGTGGTAGCAGGTTCGAATCCTGCCGGGCCCACTTAACATGTTAGTGATGCTATGAATATATATAAAATCGAAAGCAGCCCTGGAGGGCACACTCTCAATGCGGTTTAGCGGGGAAAAAGAGTTTTATCCGTCCCTGTGTCAGCATAAACAAAATTCAGAAATAATCTATTCAAAAACAAAAAACGAGGACTTATATGGCAATTGAAAAAATCAAAGAGATCTTAGAAATTCTATATCGTATCAAAATGCTTAACGATGATATCGCTGAGGCGCAACTCAAAAAAGACGGGATACTTGTGAATGTCAAGACCTATGAGGATGAGATCGAACGCATTGGGGTAGAATTCGAAGAGAAGGAAGCAGAGAAGATAAAAAAGCATAAGAAACTCCTTGAGAATGAGAACAAAGTAGTTGAGATCGAGGATCACATAAGGAATCTTGAATCCAGTATTCCGACAATGAAGACAAATGACGAGTATTTTAAACTTCAGGACAAGGTAAACGAACTGAAAGAAGAGAAGAACAGAGTGGAAGACAATATACTTGCGCTGATGGAAGAGAATGAAGAATACAGGCGCACATTCAAAGAGCTGGAAGTGAGAAAGAACACGAATCTTGAGAAGATCAACAAAGAGATCGCCGGGCACCGCAGTGAATTGGAGAATCTCGAGAAGAGATTAGAGATAGGGAATGCGGAGAAAGCCGAGAAATTGGCTTCCATTAACCCGACAATGACGAACAGGTATAATAAATTGGAGCAGAGATTTGCCTCTAATCCCATAGTTTACCTGAACGGCGAAACATGTTCCGGCTGTAATATGGGCGTTCCCCCGCAGGTCAGAGTAAATATCAAAATGATGGATAAGATCGAGTACTGCCAGAATTGCGGCCGCATCCTTCTTGTCAGAAGAGCGGAATAACGAGAGCACAAACGCAAAATATAATTGACAATGGACAATGGACAATTATTAGTAAGTAACCCAGGAATCCTCCTCTCGCTCACCTATCAACTTATCACCCTATCACCTTATCAACCATTTCGGCTCTGCGTAGCATAACCTTGAACATTTGAACTTTTCAACCTCTAAACAAGCTTCGCAGTGCACCAGTGTGTAATGAATAAAGGAACACATCCGTAACCGGAAAAACAATATTTCGTTTAACCCATTACTTATTCTGTTACAATCATATCGCGCCGCACCCCTAAGGACAATGAACAATGTACAATTGACAATGAACAATTGCGAGATAAAATAGACACATATCTGTCATTCCCAACTCGATTGGGAATCCATCCCCTTTCCTATCCTCACTTCACAC
>JAIVYW010000239.1:0-3509 GCA_048635215.1 Candidatus Atribacteria bacterium | reverse complement strand
TATTATATTCAGCATGAGAGGCGCAGTGAACTCCGAATACCCACTGCGGTATAAAAAGACCGAAAAAGAGCTTCAGCCCGAAGGGAATATCATCTTTGGTCAATTTCTTCCTCTCTCTTCGCTTACGGACCACAAAGGGTACGCCACGCTCATTGTTCGTTGGAATTGCCTCAAATCTAAACATTCCATTGCCATTGTATTTACGAGACAGGACACTAGAGCGTGGCAAGGTTGTGCCACGCAGTGCACAAGCGACAAGAGCACAAGTGTACAAGTAAGTGTGAAGTGTGAAGTGTAAAGTGGAAAAATACAATGAAGAATAACACTGCACAGAGGTTAGAGGATAGAGGTTGGAGGTTAGTGCAGAGGGGAATAAATACAAAAGTAAGTGTGAAGTGTGAGGTGTGAAGTGTAAAGTGGGAAAATACAATGAAGAATGGACAATTAAAAAAAAATGAATAGTGAACAATGAACAGTGAACAATTGTAAGCGTATTTATGAAACAGAACACAGTGCTCAGATTCATAAAGGCGGTAACAATGGCTGACGCTATTTTGCTAGGTATTCAAGGCGCGAGGAGCGCCGCATACCCAACGCGGTATGTAAGAGACGAGAAACGCAGAAGACGGAAAAAGAGCTTCAGCCCGAAGGGAATGTCATCTTTGGTCAATTTCTTCCTCACTCTTTACTTACGGACCACAAAGGGTACGATGCGCTCATTGTTCGTGGGAATTGACTCAAATCTAAGCATTCCATTGGTATCGCCTTTATGAATCAGAGCACTAGAGAGAATAAAGGGAGATTCATAAAGGATTTCACTTCTCATCCGGAATATCCTCCGGGCTGCAGATATCAGATCGACCTGATCGAGGGATGCTCCTCGCATTGTGCTTACTGCTTTCTGGATGACTATCTCAATGCGGATCCTATTGTCATATTTTCAAACCCTATGGATCTGGAAAAAGAGCTTCAAGAAAGCAGCGGCGATGAATTCAATCTCACGGTTACATGTGACGGAAGTATGCTGCCTCTTTTAAAGGACGATATCTCCGTAGTATTCAAGATGCTTTCCCGCTTCCCGCAAAAGACCTTTGAGATACGGTTTAAAAGCAGCGGTGTTCTTGAATTATTGAAATTCAGCCCCCCGGAAAATATTGTCTTCACCTCTACGATCTCAGGATACTCGATCTCACATTATCTTGAGAAGGGCACATCATCGGTCGATCAGCGGATTTCTGCTTTGCAGGAATTTCAGCAGAATGGTTATAGGGTCGGCGTTATCTTAGACCCTGTGATCCTGTATGATGACTGGGAAAAAGAGTATATTCAGGTATTCAGATCAATTGAAAGCGCTTTTGATCATATCGACAGATTAGGAATAGGACTTCTCCGCCTAACCAAGGGGATGAAGGATATATTTTTGCAGAGGGTGTCGCAAACTCCGATGCGCGGCCGCCTGAGGGGAGAGTTTTTTCTTGGGGAAGACGGGAAGTACAGATATGTATTTACCGAAAGACAAAAGGCCTATAAGAAGCTCAAAGAGATGTCCGTGAATATTAACGCGGAGAAAAGAATTGTTTTTATGGAGAATCCCGATGCGGGAAAAGAATTTTTACCGTAGCTCGCTTTTGATGAGCATAATGGTCTTTATTTCCCGGATATTCGGATTTCTCAGAGATGTCATTCTGGCAGCTTTCTTTGGCACTTCAACACTTGCGGATGCATATTTTCTGGCATATCGAATACCCAATACACTAAGAAGCCTTCTTGGAGAGGGCGCATTCAATTCCGCGTTCATTCCGGTATATTCCGGATATGTAAGCAAAGATGACAAGAGGCGCGAAGGCCTCTTTCTCGGCAATCTCTTTCTGCGCTTTTCATTTGTACTTTTTCTGGTATCTCTTGCGGGTACATTGCTGTCGCCGTATATCATCAAGGCGATAACGGTCTTTGCGCCGGATAATCATATATTCCGGGACAATGCAACGGGATTGCTGCGTATAACTTTCTGGTACCTTATCCTGGTCGGCATCTCTGCTTTTTTCATGGGCGTTCAGCAATCACACAATTCCTTTGCGCGCCCGGCCGCAGGACAGATATTTTATAATATAACTTTTATTCTGATCCTGCTGATGCTCTTCAAGGAGAAGGATCAGATACGGCAGATCTATATTGCCGCATGGGGCGTGATCGGCGCCGGCGGAGTTCAAATGTTCTCTCAATGGTATTTTTCTTCCCGCCTCAAACGGCCGTTCAAGTTTAATCTGAAAGAGGAAAAACCTGCGATCAAACGCCTGGTAAAGATAATAACCCCCGCCATATTCGGCCAGGCAATCATCGAGATAAATCTGATCGCGGATAATCTCTTTGCTGTGATGTTATCCTCGGGTGTCATTTCCGCGATGTATTATTCGACCCGTCTTATGCAGCTTCCGATGGGAATATTCGCGGTCAGCATAGCCACCGTATCACTGACGATCTTCTCACGAAAAGTATCAAAAGGCGAAAGTCCCCAAAAAGACTTGCAGACGA
This sequence comes from Candidatus Atribacteria bacterium, assembly GCA_048635215.1. GTDB lineage: Bacteria > AUK180 > AUK180 > AUK180 > AUK180 > JAGLWT01. The sequence goes on along the minus strand of JAIVYW010000239.1, from coordinate 977 downwards.
GTTTTAATTCCCTTATGTATGTGATACTGCCCGTATCCAGTTATCTAATGGCTGCGGGAATTTACCCCGTCAAGGCACTTTTTCAAAGAGGGGAGTTCGACCTTGCCTCCTCGACTATAACCGCTTCTCTGCTCACCTTTTATGCCGCGGGGATCATATTTTACTCGCTGTCTAAATTATTCGGCCAGGTATTTTATGCCTATAAGCAGGTGAAATATCCTGTGATATTCACCTCTGTGGCGATGCTGATAAATATTGAATTGAATATGATATTCATACGATATATGGGCGCGTCCGGACTCGCATTGGCTTCCGCGCTTTCCGCTGCTGTAAATGTGGTGTTCTTATGGATCTATCTGAAAAAGATGTTCGGACTGACATTGAATATTTCCAAGATAATCAAATTGATCCCTGCGTTTGCTGTCTCGTATTTTCTTTTAAAATATTCCGGAGATCATTTGAATGCGTTCTTTACGCCGAGAATGCCGGTATTTTTTGCCAATACATTAATATCCATCGTGCTGCTTATGATCAATATGCTTCCGTATATGCTCTTTGTCGGGCCTTCCAAATTCATCAGAATATTCAGAAAAAGAGGAATATAACAATAGCAAGTGGGACAAGGCACAGGGCACAGGGGACAAATTGGGAAGTGAAGAATTGCAGAGAAGGAAGTTGTGGATATTGGTTACATTTGATTCTAACGGGGCAAAGAGTTTACACGCTCCGCTTCCTGTCAACTCTTTGCTTGGAACTTTAACATCGGGACAGACGAACGCCTGCGGCGTACGACATGTCCCATATCTTACTTCGCTCCGGCGTTCTATTATTTTAACGGATGATTTTAATGAAAGCAACGAAATATTTATTTTTGCTTACGGATGTGGATATTGGTTTCGTTCTCACCTCGTACATAACATGTAACACGCATCGACGCGCAAGCGTCGATGCGGGCTTGGCTCAATTTCTCTGGCAGG
>JAIVYW010000238.1:0-3512 GCA_048635215.1 Candidatus Atribacteria bacterium | reverse complement strand
GGAGTATGAAACGGGTGACCATGACCGCGCGCTTGAGATCTTTGAAGAGGTGGAGGGGAGTGATCCCGGCAATTATTACGCAATAGGTTTTATCGGATATATCTTATACGAGAAAGGTAACCGGGAGAGAGGCAAAAAACTTCTTGAAAAATCGCTTAAGATCAATCCTAATTTTCTGGATGGTATTGATATCTATTCTTCCGTCCTTTTGGAGGAAGGGGAATATAAAAAAGCCATCGAGCAATTGAATTCGATCCTTAAGAAGAACCCGAATAAAAAGGAGATCAGAGTTAAATTGGGTAGAGCCTACAGGATGATCAAGAATTTTGATAAGGCGGCGAAATATCTGAAAGAAGGGTTAAGAATGGAGCCGAAGAATCCCGGTATCTATCTGGAACTCTCTATGCTTAACAGTCAATTGAAAAATTATAATAAGGCCCGTAAACTGCTTCTGGAGGCGATCAGCATTACCCCGACTAATATTAATTATAAGATGAAACTGGCAAATCTTTATGTCAGGGAAAAAAAGGTGCCTGATGCGATCTCAATATATGAAAAACTCATCAAGGACAAAGTGAAGCAAAAGGAGGTATACATCAACCTCGGCGCACTTTATCAAATGAGCAAGAATGCCAAGGGTGCGATAAAGATGTTTACCAAGGCTATTCAGATCGATCCCAATGACCCCGTTTCACATTATAATCTGGCAAGTGTTTATGCATTTTCAGGATGGTGGGATGAAGCGGCATGGGAGTATCGCCGGACCCTGGAATTGAAAGCCGATTTTATTGATGTGAAATTTTATCTGGCGAAGGTATTCTTCAACAAGGCATGGTACAAGGAAGCAAAAGAGCTTTGGGGCGAGTTTATAAAAGAAGGAAAAGATAAGGCGAAGATCAGAGAAGCCCGCTCGGGAATTACCGAGGCCATTGATTGGATGAAAAAATTGGAAAGTTCAACAGGAAGATGAAATGACATTTCAAGGAAATATAAACACAATACATTTGCCGACAATATTTCAGCTCTTTTTCTTTTCCACGAAGACCGGCATATTGGAGGTCGGCATAGATGAATTCAAGTACAATATATACATTCTCAATGGAAATATATGCAATGTTGAAACAAATTTTCTGAAGACAAGTTTATTAGAACTGTATTTTATTAAGTCCGGCCTCTCTTTGGAAAAGATCAAGGAGCTCTTGTCAAAATCGAAGAAACAGGCAGAGGTCCTGAACCTTTTGATCCAGGAGAAAAGCGTTAGCAAGGCCAAATTGGATGAGATGAAAGCGGAGCATATCAAAGAGCTTCTTCTGGATATCATAGGGATCGAATTCGGTAAATTCACTTTCAATGCGATTACCAATCAGGAAATGGAGAAGTTTAAGAGATCCGGGATAAAGATCGATATTCAGAAGCTTATCATGGATTCCTTGATGCGTGCCGAGGCGATCGCTAATTATTTTTCTGATTTAAACCTTAGATCCGGAGTGAAAATAGTGAAGCCGCCTATCACAAAGGGATATCTGGACTATTGTCTCGCGAACGGCATAAAAAAGACCCCCACTCTGATCGGCGCCCTTAATTCGGGGAAGTATTCACTATTTGAAACATTCAAAGCAATAGAAAAACTTATCAAGGATGGCAATATTGTACTTACTGAAACCGAGACAGCTACGGATGAGTTGAGAAAGGAATTCCCCGAAGAGGTTGAAGCCCTCTTAAGTGAAAGCGAGTATTTTAATGAGGGTTATAATTATTTTAAAGAAGGCCTTTATAGCCAGGCATTAAATGAATTTCAAAAGGTGCTGGCTTCGTTTGCCGACAATCCGATCATCTATTTATATATCGCTGTGTGTGACATATACCTTTCCAAGTTGAAAGCTGCGGGCGAGGTTCTCACCAAGGTTTTAAAAATAAGCCCGGAGCATCCATTTGTATACCTTCTTCTGGCAAAGATCTTTTTCCGTTTGAAAAATGATGAGAAGGCTGTCGGCTATCTGAAGCAGGGCCTTAAGCACAATTCGGGTAATGTTCCCTTGCTCTGGGAAATGGCGGGGTACTTCTACAAGGTCAGAGATCTTACAAATGCTACCGGGAAGTACAAAGAGATATTGAAAATACAACCGGACAATGTTCTGACCTATCTGAAACTCGGCGCGATCTATCTCAAGGAGGGTAACACTGCTCAAGCTGTGGAGGCCTGGAAGCATGCTTTAAAACACGATCCGGAGAATAAGATCGCAAAAACGAATTTAGAGAGTATTGGAGAAAAATAATGGCAGATCCTCTAAATGAAGTAAAGATCCACGAAATATTTGAAATACTAAAGAGGAAATTCGATTCTGATTTCACCAGTTATAAGATCAACTGTCTAAGCAGAAGGATCAAAAGAAGAATGATGCTATGCAAATTGGAAGATATTGATGATTATATCAGCCTCATCCTGCTCGATGAAAAAGAGGTGAATGTCCTATACAAAACCATTACGATCAATGTAACAAGATTCTTCCGGGACGAGGCCACATATGATTATATTTATGACACAATTCTTCCGGAGATCGCAGATAGACGGCATTTGAATATCTGGTCAGCCGGTTGTGCGAGTGGTGAGGAGGCTTACTCTATTGCCATGCTTCTGCAAAATTACAAGATAACTAAGGGCGCAAATTTCCGATTTACTGTTTCCGCGACAGATATTGATACGCACTCGGTCGAAATTGCACAGAAAGGGGTATACACACCAAAATCTCTTTTCAGTGTTACCGGCAGATTTCGTAATGTCTTTAATATGTTCTCTCAAAGGCAGGGTAATTATTACCATATAATTCCGGAGATCCGTGAGAAAGTGGAATTCAAAATACAGAATTTAATAAACTCTTGCTGGGATGTAAAATTTGATCTTATCTTATGCCGGAATGTGTTCATTTATTTTTCCAGAGAGCTGCAGAATCAGATATTGAATACATTCAGAAAACATATAAGAGATGATGGACAATTGGTGTTAGGCCGTGTTGAAACTATATTTTCGGACGGCAAAACTCTTTTTGATGTCGTTTCTAACAAAAACAAAGTATATAAGAAGAAAAGGAGTATATAATGGCTTTTTTTGACAATGTGGATAAAACGGGTCAGTCAAGTTCGGCCCAGAAGGCGGATGCTGTTGCTACAGGCGGGTTGAGCCTTCCAAAGAATGTTACTCCAAGAGGAAAACTCAGGGGAAAAGAAGTTTATTTTATAGTGGACCCTTCTAAGGCACCGCCTCCTGATGTAGCAAAAGCAAATCTAACCGGCGCTGATCTGAAAACGCTCCTATTTGAAATGGTCGAGTCCCGTGCCAGTGATCTCCATTTAACAGTTGGAATTCCTCCATGCGTCCGTGTTGACGGGGATGTTTACAAGATGTATCAGTATTCCAAATTAACTCCAGATAAGGTCCAATCGCTGGTGTATTCGGTTTTAAAAGATAAACAGAAAAAGGACTTTGAACAGAACAATGAGCTTGACTTCTCCTT
>JAIVYW010000237.1:0-3445 GCA_048635215.1 Candidatus Atribacteria bacterium | reverse complement strand
GAAACCAATGCAGAGGATCTGTCAACACTGGCCGGGATTATTGAGAAATGGGACTAAAAAACCAAAATGTTATGAAAAACTTTATATCAATCTTTTATTTTATTTTGCTTGTTTCATTTATCTATCCGGCCACGAGTCAGGAAGGTATATCCCGACTCGACCTTGATGAAGCCATTGATATTTTGGCGAAGGTTGAATTTCAATTCCCTGCTGAAGCATTGGAATTATAGAAACGATCAGATAGATAGTTTAGCTTGAGTCCAAAAGAAAATACTTCCTTAATAGTTCTTGAATAACTTATTCCTATATTCTCGTAATGAGCATCTAACCCAGAGGCGATCAGTGTCATGGATTTATCGTAGATACTAATGTCTTGGAGCGTGAAATGTCTTGCTGTTAAAGCAAAAGTTCCAAGATCCCCAGGTGAAAAATGGACGGCTGCCTGATGTATCAGATTATCAGAAAAATGGGTCTCGAAATCATAATAAACGGAGAATATTTCCTTACTGTTTGGATCGTCAAGTGCTCCGACATTACTGAATGTGCTGTATTTATTGGAAAGCGATATATTCGCGCTGTGGCCGAGAATGCCCATTTCAAGCTCCAAAAGAAACGAATCGGCTGCGAATAATAAAACTAATGGCAGGAGGAAGATGACAATTATTGCCTTTTTCATTTATTTCCTCGTGGATTCATTATCTCCACTGTTGCAGATTGACTCAGTAATTTTCCGGAAGGACTTCGTAATATGCCTGAGGATGATCGCAGGCCGGGCACATCTCGGGTGCTTCATTGCCCAAATGAACATAGCCGCAATTGAGGCAATGCCATTTGACCTTATCATTTTTTCTGAATACGGTGCCTTCTCTGATATTTTTCACCAAAGCGCGGTATCTTTTTTCATGCTCTTCTTCGACCTCGGCGATCTCTTTGAATTTAAAAGCTATTTCTGGGAACCCTTCTTGTCTCGCGGTATCTTCGAATTCCTTGTAAAGAATATCCCATTCCTCATGCTCCCCATTTGCCGCCCCTTCAAGATTTTCTTCTGTGGTGCCGATCTTGCCGGCAGGATATGTGGCCTGTATCTCCAGATCTCCGCCTTCTAAGAATTTGAAGAAGATCTTCGCATGTTCCTTCTCATTCTCTGCTGTTTCCAGAAAGACCTTCTGGATCTGGACATAGCCCTCTTTCTTTGCCGCGGATGCAAAGAAGGTATATCTGTTTCTTGCTTGAGATTCACCCGCAAATGATTTCAGCAGGTTCTTTTCAGTTTCGGTTCCTTTTATCGATTTCATAATTACCTCCGATATGATATTTTACAGGAAAAAATGACTTAATTCAATTTTAGCGGTGCCAGGTTGGATGTACGATGTGCGAAGTGGAGATAAGAAAGGAGATGGATTCTTCAATCGCCATAGCTCAATCAGAATGACATCAAAAGATGTGTGGAGAATGTTATCGTGTGATTCTATACCCATTCTCCCTCCACCCACCCAGGTGATCTGAGTCATAAATAAGATGGCAATGGAATGTTTAGATTTGAGGTAATTCCAACGAACAATGAGCGCAGCGTACCCTTTGTGGTCCGCAAGCGAAGAGAGAGGAAGAAATTGACCAAAGATTAGATTCCCTTCGGGCCGAAGCTCTTTTCTGTCTTCTGTGTTGCTCGTTACTTACATACCGCCTTGGGTATGAAGTGTTCCTCGCGCCTTGAATCCGTAACAAAATAGCTTCAGCCATTGCTATCGTATTTATGACTCAGAACACCATTCTCCAGGGACGGAGGTGGTGAATTTTTCAACCCACTTGTTTGATTAAATTGGATGTATTAAGTTAAAATATTCAACCTGCCGTCCCGTAGGCTGATAGCTCCGGCGTTCTATTTTTATTGACGGAATGTTCTAATGTAACAAGCGAAATAACGATTTTCCGGTTACGGATGTGGATATTGTTTTCGTTTTCACTTCGTACCCCAAAAAGATGGATTATCGGGTCGAGCCCGATAATGACGGAATGTAATGAATAGTGAAAAGTTAATAATGAATAGTGAGGAAAAACACAAGAAGTAAATACCAGATGGATCCTTCGCCGAAAAGCTCAGGATGACAGAGGACAGGTGTGGATAGAGTTTGCGTGTGATTCTAAACATTGCGTAGAGTTTAGTGCTCTGATTTATAAATACGATAACAATGGAATGTTTAGATTTGAGTCAATTCCAACGAACAATAAGCGCGGCGTACCCTTTGTGGTCCGTAAGCGAAGAGAGAGGAAGAAATTGACCAAAGATGACATTCTCTTCGGGCTGAAGTTCTTTTTCTGTCTTCTGCGTTTCAAGTGCTCTAAATTAAAATACGATATCAATGGAATTTTTGGATTTGAGTTAATTCCAACAAACAATGAGCGCAGCGTACCCTCTGTGGTCCGTAAGCGAAGAGAGAGGAAGAAATTAACCAAATATGACATTCCCTTCGGGCTGAAGTTCTTTTTCCGTCTTCTGCGTTGCTCGTCACTTACATACCGCGATGGGTATGCTACGTTCCTCGCGCCTTGAATACGGAATAAAATAGCATCAGCCATTGTTATCGCATTTACGATGTCAGTACACTATGAAAAGCAGGGGTGCTTATTCGCTGAGAAGGCAATGCCTACCCTTTGAACCTGATGCGGTTAATACCGCCGAAGGAAGCTTGTTCTACTCCTGCTGCTTTTCAAAAGGAGTATTTTATGTCAGAATTACCGCTCGGAAAAATTTCACCTGAGATCTTCAAGGAGATCATCTACCCGAGATTGGGAGCGAGATCATCCAATGTTATTATCGGCCCGCAGAACGGTGTCGATATTGCTATTACAAAGGTCGGGAATAAGGTGATGGCGACTACAACTGACCCTGTCTTCATTGTCAAGGAATACGGTTTCAAGAAGGCGGCATGGTTCGCAGTTCATATCCTGGTGTCCGATATTGTTACAAGCGGATTGAAGCCGGCTTATCTTTCCATTGACCTCAATCTTCCGGTTGAAATCAATAAGGAAGAATTGAAGATACTCTGGGAAACCGTTCATGAAGAATGTGAGAAACTGGGTATTGCCATCATAAGCGGACATACAGCGAGATATGACGGATGTAATTACCCGATGGTCGGTGGCGCGACCGTTATCGCCATCGGCAATGAAGATGAATACATCGCTCCGACCATGGCTGCTCCCGGGGACGATATCATCGTAACAAAGGGTTGCGCGATCGAAGCGGCGGGATTATTCGCCGCAACATTCCCGGATAAGATCAAAAGGGAATTAGGAAAAGAAGTTTTCCAAAAAGCGGATGAATTGTTCTTCAAGATGTCGGTTGTGAAAGAAGCCGAGCTCGCACGGGAGTTCGGCCTGCGCGATAAGGGGATCACATCAATGCACGACGCTACGGAGGGAGGAGTTTTCGGAGGTCGCTATG
>JAIVYW010000236.1:0-3516 GCA_048635215.1 Candidatus Atribacteria bacterium | reverse complement strand
ATCAGGGATATCATTTTATGAAGGTCGAAGCCTTCTGTCACGGTGGAAAGCAATGCATTGAACATTCTGACGGATGGTTCATTTGATATCGGCGGGACGCTACCTGAATAATGTTCTATCGCTTCCAGGTCCATCGATCGGCTGTAAAGGTCCCTTATCTGCTCATTCAGGCATACGACGGTAATGTTCTTACCGAAAGAAATGCTGCTCAGGGTCAGATCTCTTATTTTTTCCCATTCTTCCCATGGGTTAAGCAAATGCGCATGAGAATACGAGCCGCCGAAGTGATCCGTCCCGGTAATCTTGGCATTAGCGGTGAAGGAAGAGCGCCCTTTTCTGCCTTTGTACTCCTCGATCAATTCCTTGGGAATGTCCAGGCGCAATTCCAGATCAAGGATTTCCGCGAGATTGCTCAGAAGATAATCCTCATCCTCCTCCATCACGGCAAAGTCCCTGAGGATCAGTTTATCCCATTTTTTCAATCCGGCGCTGTCAAGGGATGCGGTGAGGTCCTGGAGAAGGTCGCCGGTATCTTTCATGTCCATATTATCAAGAAAGTCCTCATATTCTCTGTACAGATCGTATATCTCCCGCCATTTTTTGCCTTCTATGAGGTTTTCGTGAAGTGTAATTCCTCTCAGATGTATGCGCTTTTTCAGCACGGATATCAATCGGTAAAGTTCGCCTTCAAGACCTTCTACTGAAGATAGCAGCGGAAAGCGCGGGCTATTATCAGCGATCAGCATCTTGATGATCATCCGTGCTCTCAATGGCGTCAGTATCACACCGCTGTGATTGAGCTTCGAAACCAATAGATTCATGAATGAATTATGGTCAAGGATATATTCCCCGAGATAAACACCTTCGTCGGCGATCACCTGAGCCCTTGCCGCTTCGGATGCCAGTCTGGACGGGTAAATATTCAAGTCCATCAATACCTCTTCACAATGGAATACTCCGCGCCCGAGGGCTTGAGTGAAGAACTGAAAAGGGTCAGACGGGAATAGGTAAATGCAGTTCTTGGAAAGGGAGGAAAATTTTTGATGTCAATCGTCCCCCGCTTGCTTCTTCCCACGGTAATATGCGGAGTGAAGATCTTTATTCTTGTTTTCGGTATGATATTTTCCTCGATCATAACCTCTTTTACACCGGCATGCAGGCTCTGCAGAGCCCCGGATGGATCAGATACACCGATCCAGAATGTCCGCTGTTTGCCGTCTCGCCGGACAAAGACACCGAATTCTTCCAGATAGATCTCAAGGGACGCCTTGAGGATCTCCGCCGCGAGCTTGCCGACCTTATCTATTTGCAATATCTTTTCGGGGTCCTGCTCACCCAGGAACATAATAGTAATATGCAGATTATCTCCTTTTACGAATCAAATATTCTCCGATCTGTAAAAACCACAGCGATCCAGGTATCCATGAATGGCTTTCCTTGCTTTATTGGGGATCTCAATGGCGTAGAATAGTCTCAATTTCCCCTTATCTCCTTTAAGATACGGAATAAGAGATGCCTCGCTGACTGTTCTCTTATTACTTCCCGATTGCCGAGAAAGTCATATCGTTGCGTGATGACCTCTCCCTTGAAGCTGAATCCGGCGTAAACGGTGCCCACCGGAATGCCTTTGGTACCGCCGGAAGGCCCGGCGATGCCGGTGATCGCGAAGCAGATATCCGATCCGATATTATTCTGCGCGCCTTTGATCATTTCAAGCAGGGTTTCTTCAGAGACAGCGCCGTATTTCTGCAGCACTTCGTGGTCAACTCCGAGAAGAGAGGATTTCATTTCATCTGTATATACGATCGAGCTCCCCTGAAAAAAGGAGGTAGAGCCCGGTGTATCGGTAAGCATCTTGCTGACAAGCCCGCCCGTACAGGATTCTGTCCCGCCTATTGTAAGGCCTCTTTCCTTAAGGAGTTCTCCCAATACCTTCTCCAGCGTCTGATCGTCGTATCCCCAGACACAGTCACCTATCCTCTCTAAGATACGATCCTGCATCTTCCCGATCAGATCATCGGCTTTTTCAGGAGAATCCTTTGAAGTGAGCCGTATCATGACCTCGCCCGGACTGGCGAGCAGGGCAATGGTGGGATTGGTACTTTCCTCAAAAAGGTCATTTATCCTGTTATTGATCTCCATTTCCCGCATTCCCAGGGTATGGATAATACGGGAGCGTATCGTAGGAGCGTCCCCTATCATCGAAGAAAGTATCTGCATAACTTCAGGGAACATCGCTCTCATTTCATGCGGGACACCGGGCAGAAGGATTATGGAGCGCTCTTTATGCAGCAGATAATACCCCGGGGCGGAACCAAGCGGGTTTGATAGTGTTCGGGATCCCTTTATGACCTGTGATTCCTTTGTGGGATAATACTCCCTGCCGTGCGCGAGGTATTTCTGCTTTATCATTTCCTCTATCGCGGGGTCTTTCTCCAATGGTATTCCGAGCGCGCCGGAGACGGCTTCTTTCGTGATATCATCAACGGTACCGCCAAGGCCGCCCGTGAAAATTATTATTTGATTACGGGAGTATTCTTCAAGAAAACAATCCTTAACTCGTTCCAGATTATCCCCTACCGCAATGATCTTAAAGACATCCACTCCCATTCCTGCCAATGCGGCAGCGATAAATGAGGCGTTTGAGTTAACGGTATTGCCGAGGAGTAATTCAGTGCCGGTATTTATAATTACAGCTTTTGTCATCTACCTAAGATAGATCCGGAAAGGGTTGCCGGGAGAATACGAGATAATTTCACCTTTATCGGTAAGAAAATTTACATAAAGCTTCTTACTTTCCTCTCCTACAGGGATCAGACAGTGGAATTTTCCATCCGTCATCTCCATTATGATCTTCCGATCCATTTTTGAACGGCCATCCAGTTCATATTGCGCAGACAATCCACTGGGAATAGCGTCAGTGTCGGGAGTGTATTCAATATAATAGGATCGATCCTTGCCGTCGGATTGTCTGAAATATTTTATCGGCTTTCCGGATTTGTCGGGAAAACGCCTGAGCTTCCATGTCAGCCCTTTTTCATTCATTGTAAAACGGATGTAATGGTAGAAACCTCCGAATTTCTCCGGAACGCGTATCGGTGCGCCGGCGCCGCCGGTAATTAGCTGTACCAGTTTACCATGCCGTGTTTCCGAAAAGAGATGTTCATGCCCGCAGATATATATATCCACATCATGCTTGTCAAAGAGGCCGACGAGTTTTTCCTGTGTTGAAGGGCAGGCATCCAGTGATGAGCCTACATGATCGCTGACGGGAAATAGGGGTTCATGCCCGAAAACAATGACCGTTTCGATCTTATTTTCCTGAAGATCGGTTTTCAGCCATTGGAATTGCTCATCGGACATGCAGTGTTTATTGTATATTTCCGCGGTATCAATACATACAAAGTGTATATCGCCTCTGTCATATGTGTAATATGTTCTGCTTTGAGAGGTGGCTTTCATAAAACATTCAAATGCTTTCTGATCATTGCAGATATCGTGATTTCCCTGAGAAAT
>JAIVYW010000235.1:0-3537 GCA_048635215.1 Candidatus Atribacteria bacterium | reverse complement strand
TGAAAAAGAAATTCCTATTGTTGTTCCTAAACGTTTAATGGTGTTTGCGGGTCACCCAGATGACGAAATTGTCTCATGTGGCGGAACAATTCTTAAATATCAAGCATTAGGTTCTGAAATTATTGTAGTAGTAGCTACAAGTGGATTAGGTGGATACGCTAAAACGGACCATAAGGAAGATATCTTATGAAATATCTGATCACCGGTGGAGCCGGGTTCATCGGCTCAAATCTGGCCCGATATCTTCTCGGACTGGGAGACAATATCACGGTAATAGACGACCTTTCCACGGGATCATTTGAAAACATCAAGGACCTTGAGAAAAACAAACACTTTAAGTTCGTCCTTGATTCCATTCTAAATCCGAGTGTGCTGGAGAAGCTCATCCCATCCGTTGACGCGATCTTTCACCTTGCGGCGGCCGTGGGGGTGGAATATATTATAAACAACCCGCTTCGCTCAATAGAGGTCAATGTACAGGGCACGGAGAACATACTGAAAATAGCGCATAAGTATCAGAAAAAAGTCTTGATAACATCGACTTCGGAAATATACGGAAAGAACGAGAAGGACTCCCTGAAAGAGACAGATGACCGCATACTGGGAAGCACAACGATCAATCGGTGGAGTTATTCAAATAACAAGGCCCTTGACGAATTTCTGGCACTGGCTTATTTCAATGAGAAAAAATTGCCTGTTGTGATCGTCCGGCTCTTCAATACCACCGGGCCCGGACAGGTCGGAGATTACGGAATGGTTGTTCCCCGCTTCATTAAACAGGCCCTCTTGAACAGGAACATCACCATCTATGGAGACGGCGAACAGAGCCGTTGTTTTACGCATGTCCATGATGTGATAAAAGCCTTTGACCTTATAATGGGATCAAAAAAATGCCTCGGGGAGATCTTTAATGTCGGAAATCCGGAGGAAGTATCTATCAACGAGCTTGCCAAAAAGGTCATTCGCCTGACCAATTCCACATCCAAGATAGAGCACATCCCTTATGAAAAGGTGATGGGAGCTAATTTTGAAGATATGAAAAGGCGTGTGCCTAATGTTGAAAAGATCCAGGAATTCACAGGATGGAAGGCAAGCGCGGATCTTGATACAATTATTATTGATATAATCGACTATCTTAGAAAAACAGGAGTTTAACATGAATATTACTGTCACTGGAGGCGCCGGATTCATAGGTTCTCACCTTGTGGACCTTCTTATCAAGAACGGCCATCAGGTGCTCGTTGTGGACTCTTTGGAAAAACAGGTTCACGGAGATAAAAAACCGGATTATCTGAATCCCAAAGCAAAATATATTTTTGACCGCTATGAAAAAACTTCTGTTATGGACCGCTGGGTCAAAGAGACCGATGTTCTGGTCCATCTGGCGGCTCTTGTAGGTGTCGGGCAATCCATGTACCAGATAAAAAAATATGTTTCCGGGAATACCATGGCCACGGCAAAGATGCTTCAGTATCTATTAAATAAGAAAAACCCTATCGCAAAGATACTGGTCGCATCCTCGATGTCTATTTATGGCGAAGGAGAATATTTTTGCGAAGAACACGGCTTGGTATACCCGCATCTAAGGCCGGAAAAACAATTCAGCGAGCATGATTGGGAAATGGGGTGTTCTTTATGCGATCACAAGGTCACTCCGGTGGGAACCACAGAAAGGAAACCTCTTTTTCCTACATCGGTTTATGCGGTGACAAAAAGGGATCAAGAGGAATTGGTCCACGCATACGGCCATTCATACGACATCTCGACCACTGCGCTTCGATTCTTCAATGTATATGGAGAGAGACAGTCGCTTTCAAATCCTTATACCGGCGTCCTCGCCATATTTGCAAGCAGGCTCTTGAATAATAATCCCCCCGTGATCTATGAGGACGGCAAACAATCACGGGACTTCATCCATGTATCTGATATCGTTGAAGGTATATATGCGGCAATAAGAGCGGAATCGGCGGGACATTTTTCCCTGAACCTCGGCACCGGAAAAAGAACAACTATCAAGAAGATCGCCACTCTTCTCAGGAATGAATTATCTCCCGAAATAGGCCTGGAAATAACCTCGGCATTCAGAAGCGGTGATATCCGTCACTGTTTTGCCGATATGCATCACACGAAGAGGGTTTTGAAGTTCCATTCAAAGGTTAAAATAAGTGACGGACTTCATGCATATGTCAGATGGCTGGCCAGACAGAAGCCGGAAGACAACTTCATAAAAGCCCAGAAAGAGCTTCAAAAGAAAGGGCTGGTCTAGGTGAAGAAGATTGTTCAAAAGTTGAAAGGTTCAAATGTTCAAGGTTGGCAAATACAATGAATAATGAAGAAATGAATGAAAAACAATCGCAGGGGTGAACCAAAAAGCAATGAATAATTGGGAAATGAAGAGCGAAAGATTGGGAGAACGAGAAGCACGATCTTTGTCATTCCCGAAACTTGTTGGAGCGAAGCGGAAATCCAGTATTTCTCTTGTCTTCTGTGATCTTTTCTCCAAACATCGTACATCGTACTTGCTACTTCGTACTACTTTTATCACTTCGTACATCGTACTTCGTACTGCATTTTTCGAATGACCCTTCTGCTGCTGCTTAAGATCACCCTGATACTGGGTTCATTTATTTTCTTTTCTTTGAAGAAGCTGCCTCTCTTTATCTCTCTTTTTTTGAGCACATTGTTTCTGGGAATCCTTTTTTTGTCCCCGGGAGAAATACTCATGGGGCTTTTCAAGGGACTGACCGGCGTGGATACTTTGTCATTGATATTCCTGATCTGGATCACCGTTTCATTTACGAAATTGATCGATATCGGCGGAGGGATCAAGGGTTCAAGTAATATTCTGATGAAAAGTGTATCTAACCCCGTTCTTCTTTTTCCCTTTTTCCCCTCATTGATCGGCCTGTTCCCCATGCCCGGAGGCGCTCTGGTATCGGCTCCCATGCTGGAAAGAATGGCAAAGGGAAGCGGTATGAGCGGTTCGGAGCAGGCGGCGATGAATTTCTGGTTCAGGCATGTATGGGAAAGTGTCTGGCCGCTTTACCCGTCAATTATCCTATCCGCGGGGCTTCTGGATACAGAATTCTCCACGATCATTTCCCATCAGTATTTTCTCGCGATCTCCGCCATTACCGGCGGATTTCTTTTCATGATCTTACCGGCGGCAAAGAAGCTCAAGGCGACGGCGGAAAATAAAGAGCCCTTTCCTGTATTTAAATTTATGGGCCATCTCTGGCCTATTATGGTTTTGATCGTGGGGATACTCTTTGGGAAATTCACACTACCTCATTTGCGCAACTTTTTCCATTTTATCATGGCCGGAAATGTTCCGCATGTATTCAATCAGCTTATACAATTTCTGTATATGGCCATACTGATACTTCTGATATCGTTTGTATATATAATCCAGAAAAAATTGTCATCCGGACAGGTGATCACCTCTATCAAAGAGGGGTTCGCTCCCAAGCTTATCTTCCTGATCCCTGTTATTTTCACCTTCAAATACTATGTGGAACACACCGGCATTACCGAGGC
>JAIVYW010000234.1:0-3543 GCA_048635215.1 Candidatus Atribacteria bacterium | reverse complement strand
GTTCACCGGGTAAAACAAAAAGATGCAACGGCATATATTTCGCATTCCAGAGTCATTCCAAGAGTGACACAGTTCGAGTGTGAATGGGATGAAAATTCAAAGCTAAATGATGTCTTGATAAAGTTGGTCGCGGATCAGGAGCGTAACCGTTTGATTGTCCGAGATATTATTAATGTTCTGGATGAGGGGCGGTTCCCTCTGGTTATTACAGAAAGGCGTGAGCATTTAGAATATTTGGCCGCCGCCTTGAAAAATGATGTTGATCTACTGGCGGTGATGCACGGTGGATTGCGAAAAAAGATGCGTGAGTCTTTGGTTAAAGCAATTCGGAATGTGGCTGACAGAGATAGGGCTTTGATTTTGGCAACTGGATCATATATTGGAGAAGGATATGATGTTCCAAGATTGGACACCTTGTTTTTGACAATGCCAAGTTCCTTTAAAGGAAAAATAGTGCAATACACCGGAAGATTGCACCGGTATCATCGGAACAAGGACGATATTCAGATTTATGATTATATTGATATGAATGTTTCTGTATTAGAGCGAATGGCTAAAAAGCGAAAGAGCACTTATAAAATGTTAGGATACTCAATAGATGGATATGCGGAAGCATAACACATCCTCTGATGGAGTGCAGTGTCTTCCAGCACCCTCAAAAAAGTGCGGGGTAAATGAAAAATGGGGCGATAGTAAATTGATATTTCGCCCCACAGTACAACAGTCGTTTGACTGTTTGACCGTAGAGAAAATAGGGAAACATTCAGTTTTGTGTCAATATTGATCGAAGTTCAGACGAATTCTATTTAAGACCGAGAAATATTGTACCGAGAGCCATAAATAGGATATGGAACGGTGGTCCCGAAACTGATAGTTGCGGGATAAATTGCACAAGTAGAAAAAACGCGGAAGTAATAGGCTGAGAGATAGTACAGAAGAGCAAACTGCACAAAAATTGTGCAGTCGAACTAGGCGCGACTCCGCGTGGTGCGTGTAAAGGCAATAGTGTTCGGGATTTGACTTTTCCCAGAGTTCGCATTATAATATAATACAAATAGGAAGGAGGAGGCAAGGAGGTTATTATGGATAAGTACCCGAACCTTTTGGCTCTCTTTTCAGCATTTGATGTAATCCTTGCATGCTATGGGAAGTACCCATTAAAAATCCATCCTTCTCAGGATCCCGACAAAATAAATTTCGGTGACATAAAGCGTTACATTGAAGAAACCCTGGATAGAGTCTATTCCGAGGAAGTCAGATTACATTTCAGCAGAATGGGTGAGCATCAATATCTTGCGGTGATATATCTCATAAAAAGGCGTTATTTTGATTTGATGGGGTATTGTTCGATCCCCGAAATTATGTCCATTGTCTTCAATGGAAGCACGACCGTTACGAACACATTCATAAATGAGATCAGAGCTGGGCGCTTTCCGATGTTCGAACTCAAGGATATAGGGTATAATAACACATCCGACAAGATACTCAGCATCAAAGTAAGGAATGAACTCTTTTATCAAATCTGTCGAATCGATTCGGCGGATGAAGTGGTCGTCGAGGGAAATAGGGATGCGAATATCCTTGAAGAACTACACTCGGATGTACATCTTGATGATGTGATAATCCCGATTGAGATGAAGAAGATGATCCTTTCATGCGCCAGGTGGCGTGAGGCCTCTCTCGATTCACCGTATGCAGCATTTGAAGAGGCTCTTCCCTACGGAAAAGCAAGGGTCCTTTTATTTTACGGGCCTCCCGGTACAGGAAAAACGATGATCGCTGGTGCACTTGCCAATCATCTTGGTTATCCGATCTATCAAGTCAACATCCCGGCGATCTTCACGATGTGGCATGGGGAAAGTGAGAACAATCTCAAAGAACTCTTCAACGCGATATCGGATCTTCCCAAGGAATCAATAGTTCTTTTTGACGAAGCCGACGCGCTAATCTCCAGCCGGCGCACAGGGGAACATCAGACCGATCACCGAATGAAGAACATTTTCCTTCAGGAAATCGAGAGAGTTGAGAATGTGATCATTCTAACCTCTAACTTCGCCGAGACCCTTGATCCTGCTATGACAAGGAGGATATTGATGAAGGTCAAATTCGATGTTCCAGCCGAAGACCTCAGATTCCGGATCTGGGAACATTTCCTGACACTTATCAAAGGCGGTCATACCGTTAGAAAGAAATATATGCAAAAACTTGCAGAACATGTTCTTACCGGTGCTCAGATTAAAAACATCCTCCAGAATACGATTAATTGGGTAAGGAGTAGCCAGTCGTCGACAAAACAGACCTTCAGCTATACAGATCTGATGAAATTTGTTGAGCTGGAAAAGCAGAAAGATGAAAAATCAGTTCCCTCCGTCGGCTTCAAGCCGATTAGTGATCTTGGCAGGAGTGCAGTTGGTGTAGAGCAGTGATACTTCGCATGGCTTAGGCATCGTATCTCAATCCCGTGGCAAGGGTACCGGGTCTTTAGATCTTGCATATCTCGGAAGATGAATTTGAAAATATAATCAAAATTATCTAGCCCAATAAGTCACTTGTTCTAAAAATTCCGTGAATTAGGCTGAAATCGCGCGTCTGGTAAATGCGGGAATATTGGGAAATCTGAAATTATTTCAAAATAATTTCACCTAAAATGTAAAAAATCGACTAATTCTGCAAGACAGTATATATATAGAGAGGTAATTTATGAGAAGAAAATATTTTTAGAACTTTACGACTTTTAGCAGAAGCGTTAGGTAACATATATATTAGAGGTGAGTATAAATGGTGAAAGATGAAAGATAAATTTGAGAAAAAAGGAAATTTGTGGATGAGTTTTATCACACTTTTCGGCAAATGTATACTATATTAGTTTATGGAGGTTATATGGAAAATAAAAGCTTAAATGGAAAAAAGTACTTCATCACTTTCTGGTGCGATCTTGGGCATGATAATAATGGAGCTTCGATCTGGGAGGATTATTTGGAGACAGTTGTGGGGCTGTTCCCTGGAAAGGAAGGTGGCGATAAAATGCGGGACCTGGGTATAGAATCGCTTCAAATATGGTGGGCAGAACTACCATTCATTTACTCGAATCCGGTTGATTATTATATGATCACGCATGGAAAACTGCCCAACCCTGCCATTCAAAGATACCAATTGGGACCACATTTTAAATTGGAACTTCCTGAAGTTAAAGGTGACTATATTGCGGTTCTTGCAATGGGGCCCTTTGATATTGACACCTTTGACTCGGTTTTCAAACAAATAGAGGGTGCGGAGTTCCCAGCGGCTCATCTCGTTTCATTTATGGGAACTACAGATTACGACAGGCAGTCTTTGATCAATGTTCACAATGAGCTCCGCCTGATTTTTGAAGTAAGAGATGGTATTGCACTATTTCTTACAGGGGATTACCCTCACGTCCAGTTCATTCAGAAATCCCGAGATATCCGCTCTGTCGTCAAAATATTCCTCCAGATGGGAATATTCTGTTTTTGCTTGGACGATCAGGTCGGTCTTACCCTCTTCAAAGCTAGCCAATTCTTT
>JAIVYW010000233.1:0-3567 GCA_048635215.1 Candidatus Atribacteria bacterium | reverse complement strand
AAGGCTTCTAAAGATCTCCGCGCTGGATATTCTATGAGTGAACTGAAAAGGACTAAGTCAATGTTAGCGGCACTTATAGGCCTTCGGACGGAAGGCACATTATATGATAAGTTTGATCCGAAAGGGCGATATGAAAATACTCTCGTCGCGATCAAAGAGTTTTTTAAACTTCACAGCATTAAAAGACCCTTGGTCATGATACTTGAAGACATACATTGGCTGGATGCGGATTCAATTTCGTGCATGAAGGATCTCACAAGAAATATTGATGACTTTCCGCTGGCGGTATTCGCATGCGCGAGATATGACAAGGACAAAGATGTGGTGCTTTCTTTGGAGAAAGAGGTCAGAATAAAAAAACTCCATCTGCAAGCACTTTCCTCAGACGCTACCCTTGAGATCATCGGGGAATATCTTGGCTCTTCCCCTGATGGAAAGCTCAAGGACTACATTGAGAACAAAACTCACGGCAATCCTTTTTTTATTGAGCAATACTGCCTTTTTCTGAAGGAGAATGAATATATTTCTCTGAGAAACGATGAATATGAGCTGAATATTTCCTCAGTGAAACTACCGGCAAATATCAGCGCGATCATTATAGCGAGGATAGATAAGCTCACAAAGAACATTAAAGATGCGATGTACACCGCCGCAGTCCTTGGGATGGAGTTCGATGTGAGAATACTTTCCGAGATGCTGAAGAGATCACATATCACAGATGTTTTGACCGCCGGGGAAAATGAGGACCTCTGGCATTCCATCTCCGAGATCAGGTATATCTTCAAGCATTCACTTCTAAGAGAAACCGCTTATGAAATGCAGCTTCGTTCACGCCTCAGAAAGCTTCACAGTATCGCCGCCTGCGCGATGAGTGAGATATATGAAGGCAAGGAGGATTATTATTCAGACCTTGCCTATCATTACGAGATGGCTGAAGAGATCGAAAATGCCAGGAAATTCCTGAGATTGAGCGCTGAGTATTCACAAATAAATTTTAAGAATCATGATTCAATTGACAAGTATCAGAGATTATATACCCATACCGAGAGTGATTCCGAGAAGGTCGGAATAAATAATGCACTGATCATGCTTTTTATAGTGATCGGGGATCTTCAGCAAGCGCATAATATAGCTTCCCGCAATCGGCTATTAGCGCAGAGTACAGATAATGCTGAGCTTATTCTTGAATCCGAGATCCACTGGGCAAAGATCTTGACATTTTATGGAAAGTATTCAGAAGTGAAAGATGTGCTCGGAAGATTTACCGGGAAGAAAAGCTCATCCGCTAATGCCAAACTGGCATTTGACATGTATATAACACTTGCTACCGCTGAATACTATACAGGCGATATGGCCGCTTCTACCGCCCTTTCGAATAAGGGATTGGTAATTGCTCAAAAGAATGGACAAACGGAAAACTGTGCACGCGCTTTCGGGTTGCTTGGGATCATCAATATGTTTACCGGGAAGTATGAAGACGCTTTGGTTCATCTTCGTAAACAGGATGATCTCAGCAAGAATGCAAACCTTCTGCGTCAAATGACAAATGCTATTGCCAATATCGGGAATGTGTATTATTATATGGGAAAATGCGATATCGCTTTGGAGAAGTATCAGGATTTCCTGTCCGAATCTCAAAAGATGGGAGACAAAGGTTTGATAGCAATGGCATTGGGTAATATCGCGAATATCTACCTTATTTGGGGCGATCATAGCAGAGCAATGGAATTGTATACGAGGCAGCTTGATCTTGCCTTGGAAATGGGAGACAAAAACAGCCTGACGAATGTATATGTGAACATAGGTACACTTTATCAGGATGCTGGAAAGTATAGTAAGGCGATTGAATACTTTGGTAAAGCAAAAGAGATTTCAAAGCATTCGGAAAATATTCAGGGAATAATAAATTCCTATTTCCGCATAGGCCAGCTCTACTCGGAGTTGAACGATCAGGAAGCTGCCATCACTCAATTCGAGCAAGCGGAAAAATATGCCCGTTCTGCTCAGGACTCGACACTTTTAACTTCGATAGGCTTGAGTATCGGAGAGAGCCTTTCATTTTTAGGTAGATTCCAGGAAGCTCAAAGGTATATGGATGAAGCATTGCATCAGGCGGAGGCTGCAGGCAATAAATTCAATCTGAGTAATTATTATCTCAATCAGGGAAGAACCTTGAGCATTCAAGGCAAGTATGAAAAATCCCTGAGGATTTTGGAAAAGGGAGAGCAGCTCTCCGTAGAGATGAAGGAAATGAAAATGCTCATGCAAGTGGAGTTTTACATGGGTGTTGTGTATATGAATTTGAAAAGATATTCGCTCGCTGAGGAATATCTTAATAAATCGCTGGAAAAGGCCAATACCTTGGGAAATAGGGTCTCTCTGGAGCATATCCATTTCTATCTTCTGAAATTGAAACATATGGAATCCGGAGATCTTGATCTTAGTGAAATAGTCGAATTCTATAAAAAAGCACAGGAGCCTCAGATAATTGTAGAATCCTGCATTCTGCTGTACAGAATGACAAAGGATGCCGAATACCTTGAGAATGGGATTTCGGTCTGTGAGAAATATATTAAAGAGAAGAAATCTTATCAATTGACCGAAATGTTAAAAATACTTAGGAAGCTTCACGGAAAGAAGTAGCCCCACTGTAAAAAAAGATACTTTCTCTTGAAAAATTGTGCAAAATATGCTATAAAATACATGTTCGTGGTTCGCGAACAGCGAACGCGAGTGTGATGGAGTATGATAATGAATTTGAAGCCGCAGGATATTGTAGTATTACTGAGGGTCTTTCTGTATAAAGAAAAATCATGGTCGATAAGAGTGATCTCTAATTCTATCGCCATAAGCAATTCCGAAGTACATATGGCTATTAAGCGATGTAAAGATTCGGGACTTATCAATCCGGTAAGTGGAAGGGTAAGTACTTCGGCAATGGCGGAATTCCTTATTCACGGGCTGAAGTATGCTTTTCCCGCAGAAATAGGTCCTCCCTCAAGAGGGCTTCCCACCGCCCATTCCGCTAAACCGATATCCGATATAATCAGCTCAGAAGAAATTTATATTTGGCCATACAGCAAGGGGAAAATTAAGGGAATAAGTATCTTGCCATTGTATAAAACTGTTCCGATAGCTGCTTTAAATGATTCCGGAATGTATGAATTTCTGGCATTAATAGATTCCCTCCGCATTGGTAGGGTCAGAGAAGTAAAGATAGCAAGAGAGCAATTGCTTCAAAGGATCAATAAATAAATGGTTAGACGCTCAAATCTGATTTCTGAAATAGAAAAAATAGCTCTTGCATTGGAAGAATTGAAAGACCAAGTTGTGTTTGTAGGCGGTTCTGTTGTCCCTCTCTATATCGAAAATCCAGCAGTCTCAGATTTCAGGCCGACGAAAGATATTGATTGCATCATCCAGATTCAAAGCAGAATGATGTATTACAATCTTGAAAAAATCATGAGAAGTAAGGGATTCAAAAATTCTACAAACGGCGATGATCCGATCTGTCGCTGGATATATGATGAGAGTTTAATTGATGTCATGCCTACTGATGAGTCAGAT
>JAIVYW010000232.1:0-3570 GCA_048635215.1 Candidatus Atribacteria bacterium | reverse complement strand
ACTCTCGGATTTCGAGGCGAGGCCCTTCCCAGCATCGCCTCTGTTTCCCGCATCGGTATTTTTTCAAAGACCCATTCCTCGGAAACAGGCCATTATATCGAGATGGATGGTGGAAATATCATTGATCAACACGAAAGAGGCGGCCCGTCGGGAACAAATATTTCCGTGAAAGAACTTTTTTTTAATGTTCCCGGCAGAAAAAAATTCCTAAAATCATCAAGAAGCGAATACTTGGAAATTCTGGATCATTTCTACAGCTTCGCGCTGATGTATCCGGAGATCCGATTCCGGTTTTTCAATGAGGGAATAGAGAAATGGTCATTCCCTCCAAGTTCTCTTGCCGAGCGTCTCGCATTACTATTTAAAGATGTTACCGCAAAGGACCTTCTGGAAATCAGGCATGAAGGAGAGCAGGGAATGTCGCTCACGGGAGTTGTTTCAAAGCCGAGAATATTCAGAAAGAACAAAAAACGGCTTTATGTAAGTATGAACGGCCGGATGTTAAGAGATCAGAAGTTGATCTATTACCTTACTTCTGCTTACGAACCCTATATGATGAAAGGCACTTTCCCGGTAGGTATAATAAATCTGACCGTACCCCCATCTCATGTGGATGTAAATGTACATCCGAGAAAAACAGAGGTGCGTTTTCTTACGGCGGCGCTGGTAAGAGATCTGATCTTCTACGGAGTATCTTCGGCATTGAAAGATGAAGTTGAGGTATTTACACCGGAAAGCACGGTATCTTTTTCAAGTACTTCCCCCGGTTCTGTTCAATCTTCCTTGGACTTCAGTGTTTCGCCTTCCGGAATTAACGGCCAGACACCTGCTCACATTCCGCATCAGCGAATAGAATTATTCGGTGTCCCTGTCAGTTTGATCGGCAGAATAAAGGATACCTACCTTATTTTCAAGGGACAGGATGAATTATACCTGATGGATCAGCATGCCGCTGATGAGCGTGTCCTTTTTGAGAAGATCAGCAAAGAAATGAAGCGTTCTGTGAAATTGTCACAGGAACTCCTGATCCCTTTCGAGCTGGACCGTATTCTGGCGGACCATCACATCAAATTTTTAGCGAATGCAGGATTTGATATCTCTGATGACGGTGACCGGATAACAGCAGTTCCTCCATGGCTGGCATTAAGATTTCCTCTTGACGGCATCGGAGCATTGCTTGAGTCATTGGAGGAGGAGAATTTTTCATTCATGGACTGGGTAAAGGACCTTGCGTGCAAATCCGCAGTAAAGGGCGGGGATGATCTGTCTTTTGAGCTCATTTCTGAAATCTTGAAGGACCTCTGCCTTTGTGAAAACCCGTATCAATGCCCTCACGGCCGTCCGACACTCATAAAATTTTCCTCAAAAGATCTCGACAAAATGTTTAAAAGGACTTGAGCCTATTTCCCCCGAAGATCAGGGACATAACAAAGATAAAAACCAATGCGATGATTATCAGCGGACCTGTCGGCACCGAAAGGTAGAATGAGATGAAGAGTCCTGAAATAATCGCTATCAAGGAGAATACGACGGAGAGGATTATTTGACTTTTATAATTTCGTCCAAATGCCACAGCCGCGGCTCCCGGTATTACAAAAAGAGCTGAGACAAGGATTATTCCGAGCAGCTTCAAAGAAAGCATTACGGTTATCGCAAGAAAGATATTGAATGTAAGTTCGAGCAATTTGACCTTAACACCTCTGAGCATCATATCTGTTCTATCGAAAGCAGAATAGACCAAAAGATTAAAGAACAGAAAGAAAAAGATCATATTAACAATGAAAAGGGGGAGATAAATAGTTATATCTGCGCCGGTTATTGAAAGGATGTCTCCGAAGAGAAAGGAAAATACATTTATGGTTGACTTATCGTTCAAGGAAATGGCAATAATACCGATTGCCATGGCAAACGGAAACAGTACGCCGACGGCAGTATCTGGGTCAATGCCGGATCTGTCGAGATAAGACAGTAATATGGCCATGAGCACGGCAAAGATCACCCCTGCCCAGAACGGTTGGAATCCCAATAGCAGTCCAAGTGAGATCCCTCCAAATGCCGAGTGTGATATTCCAAGTGTGAAAAACGACATTTTCCTGACGACGATAAAGTATGAAAAAAGCCCCGCAAGAAGAGAGGTCAGCAATCCGGCTATCAATGCATTCTGGAAAAACACATAATGCAATGGAGAGTTCATTTTTCCTCTTTATGCTTTCTCACCACACGATGTGGTGTGGAGGATCCGTGAAGAAGTATCTCAAGATGAGTTCCCAGATGCCTCTGCATCATCGGGCATGTCAGCGCCTCCTCCGGCTTGTCATGAACATCCATTCCCCCATGAACACAAAATATCGTTTTGGAAAGGGATGGGATGATGCTGAGATCATGAGTGACCATCATAATGGTCAAGCCATATCTCGAGTAAAGTTCTTCAAGGGTATTATAAAAAGAATCCCTGGCTTCCTCGTCAAATCCCGCATTAGGCTCATCAAGGATCAGTAGATGGGGTTTGGCCGCCAAGGCCCGGGCGATCAAAACTTTTTGTTTTTGTCCTCCAGATAATTCAAAGAATAAATGATCCTTAAACCCGGTCATTCCAACCGCTTCAATGGCTTGGGATATATCGTCCAGAGAATGCGGCTTTGAAAAAACTCTTCCGGAGGTAAGAGAGAGTCTGATCAAACTTTCTACAGAGAGAGAAACTTCTCTGTTGAGAGAGGTCTCCTGAGGAACATAAGCCATTCTGATATTCTCATGATAGATCACTTCCCCTACGGTCGGATTCAATAAGCGCAGTATCATTCGCAATAGAGTGGTCTTTCCCGAGCCGTTCAATCCTATTACTCCGATGAAATCGCCCTTTTTAATTATTGCGCTGATATTATTCAGGATCATTGGGCCCTTTCTGTCATATGAGAAATCGATGTTCTTTAATGTAATAAGCGGATCACCGGGCAATACTTTCATTTATTATCTCCAGATTATATAGTGAAAGACCACTGTAGGACAGGGCCTCGGAGAAGTATCCGATAGGGTCCAGATAAATTATTCTCATTTGCGGAATCTGGGATCGAATATTTTCTATCGCCCCGGAGTCGATGCCTATTTCCCCGATGAATACGGGGTTCGGACTATTACTGAGAATATCGACGATCTCCTTCATTCTCTTGGAAGAAATGGAATCCGAATGTGCGCTATGCATATGGCCGAGAAGCTTCATCCCGTAATCCTCAGATAAATACCTCCATGCCGGGTGATAGGCGAAAAACTCCATTTCTGTCCTAAGGGCGAAGACCGTCAAATATTCTTCGTGGATCAAGATAAGCTCTTTGTGGAATTGCCTTGAATTTTTGCCGATCTGATCTGCATGCTCAGGAAAGTGTGCGATCAGGAATTCTGTCAAAGCGGGGAGTGCGTCAATAACTCTTTTCGGGGAGATCCAGAAATGCGGGTCAGCCCCATCCTTGAGATCATCTCCTATATTGACCGGAGAGATCTTTTCGGAAAAGATGAATGCAGCTTCACCTGAGGCTTCTTTGCCCAACCAGTCGTCAAGGTGCCAGCCGACTTTAA
>JAIVYW010000231.1:0-3623 GCA_048635215.1 Candidatus Atribacteria bacterium | reverse complement strand
CGAGGGATCGATTCGCAAGCTCATCAATCGCCACCTTGGTCCTGCAGAAGATCAACCCGTAGAATTCATTCTCAAGGTCTATGATCCTGCAGAGCGCTTCCAATTTATCCCGTTTATTCACCTCGAAATATATCTGCTCGGTAAGATCTGTTGTCAGCTGCTTGTTCTCAACTCTTATCAGCTTTGTCTCTCCCATATATTTCTTTGACAATTGTCTGATCCTGCCGGGCATTGTGGCGGAGAACAGCGCAACTCTCTTGGTATCGTTCGTTGCTTCAATGATGGTCTCGATATCGTCGATAAATCCCATATTGAGCATTTCATCAGCCTCGTCCAGAACAAGAAATGCTATCTTACTGAGGTCCAGTGTTTTTCTTCCGATATGATCCAGTACCCTGCCGGGCGTGCCGACTACTATCTCAACACCGCTCTTGAGTCTTCTGAGCTGTCCCGAAATGCTCTGTCCGCCGTATATGGGAAGTACCTTGAATCTGCGGCCGCCTCTAAGGGAGTATATCTCTTCCGCAACCTGTATCGCGAGCTCCCTTGTCGGAGTAAGAATGATCGCTTGAACATGAGTAACCCCCATATCAAGATTCTCAATGATGGGGAGCCCGAATGCGGCTGTTTTCCCTGTTCCTGTCATCGCTTGGCCGATAACATCGACCTCATTTTTTAAAAGTATTGGTATTACTTCTTTTTGAATTGGTGTGGGTTCTTCGAACCCTTTTTTGTTAAGTGCCATCAAGGACCTTTCGTCGAGTCCGAGAGCTTCAAATTGATTTAGATCTGTCATATTTATTTCCTGTTTACCGATTGAAATTCAATAGATAACGCGACATTATAGCATCTATTGAGGTAAAATGAAAGGATTTGAGGCTGAAATTCAACAATAGCATACCCGCAAGCGCGGTTTCACACCTTTACATCAGAGGCAAATGTCCACTTTGTCTACCACCGGCCCCAATGCTAAGGAGCAAAAAGAAATCCTATCCTGAATATCCATGACGCTTCTATCGTAAGGGATATCTGGTTTGAGGATGAATAATCGGGTTCATGTATATATGTATTGCCCGGTCGGTAGCCGATTTCCATGGTTATCCCGGTAGGGCTGTCCCCCGAAGTGATGATAAGACCGGCGCTTATAATCATTCCGAAGTTGAAATTATTACCGAGCATCGACAGTCCGCCTATCACAGATAGAGTCAAACGAACCGGTAATCTGCTCAGTGAAAATGTAGGATATCTCGGAAAGAATCTTCCACCCAGGAAGATCTCAAAGCCAGATATGCTCGCAAGATTTTCTACTTGAAGCTCTGCGATGTCTATTCCCCGATAGCCCAGGTGCGTTTGAAATTGAAAATCCTGATTATGCCTTGCCGACATCATCCAGATGGAGAAATTCATCTCCTTTGGATCGATCTGAGAATCCGCGTCAGCCGTCAAGCCGACGCTCCGCTGCCCGCCCGTTTCAAAGGTGATCCCTAAAAACGCATAAGGCTGCACATAGGGAACTTCTGTTATTTCAATTTCAATGGTCTCTGCGCAAAATCCGTTAAAAAGAAAACCCGCAATAAGTAAAAGGGAAATGCAAATCCACTTCTTCATCCAACCCTCCGGTACTGTTATACTTTATTGTGCCAAAATCACGGACACTATTCAAGCGCAGAAGTAAGTGTGAAGTGTTATGTGTGAAGTGTAAAGTGTAAAAATACAATTAGAGAAGAAGGTTGGAGGTTCGAAGTTGATGCAGAAAAAAGAAACATATCTGTCATTCCCGCGAAAGCGGGGAATCCATCTTCCTTATGTGTGGCGTGTCCCGTGTAAACTGAATAAAATCAAATATCAATTTTTCTTTTCACCTCTCTTCCCTATTTCTCAACTTACAACCTTATCAACCTATCACCTTATCACCCCCATTACCTATTTCTCAACTTGGAACCTTGAACCTTTAAACTTTTGAACAATCCGATTAACTTTGTACCTCGTTCACTCGTGAACGACTGTCATCGTATTTATGAATCAGAACACTATGAAATAAATATTTTGACATTCAATCAAAATTATCTTAGAATAACGATAAAGGGGGAAAATTAGCAATTGAACGATAAGGTGAAAATTCCAAAAACCTGGCGATTTATCATTAATCCGCATGCGGGAAGAATTAAAAAACCCGCCAAACTTAAGAAATTCATAGATCTGATACATGAAAATTTTGAAGATGTTCTCGACCGTATCGAGATAACTAATGGACCTCAACACTCCACTGAACTTACCAAAGAAGCGATCAAGGACGGGATAAATACCATTGTGTCGGTAGGGGGAGACGGAACACATAATGAAGTTATTCACGGTATGACAGGAGTTCATGTGAATCTGGGGCTGATCCCGGCGGGTTCCGGAAACGATTTCGTTCTGGGATTGAAACTTGAGAAGAATCCGTTCAAATGCCTGAAGAAAATGAGGAACTATGTGGCGCGGCCGATCGATATCGGAAAGGTAAATGATTTCAGTTTTTTGAATGTTATGGGGTGCGGAATCGACGCGGATGTGATCCGCCTTCTTGAAGGGAAACATGGTTATGCCTCGGGATTCTATCACGCACTCAAGTATCATGAATACAAAGACCTGATCCTCTCAGTCGACGGACAGAGGCATAAATACGAGCAGACCAGCATAATTGCCGTTGCCAACGGCAGGTTTTTCGGCAATGGAATGATGATCTCACCCGATTCAGAGCTTGATGACGGATTGTTGAATGTCATAGTGATACACGGTATGTCGAAATTCAAATTATTTTCTCTATTTCCGCTTCTTTATATCGGCCAGCACATGAAGGTAAAAAAACATGTCGATCAGTATAAGGGAAAAAATATTTCGATCCTCAGCGATAAATTCACAGATTTCCAGCGTGACGGAGAGCTCTTCTGCGCCAAGAGGCTGGACATCTCCATTATTCCGCATTATTTAAGCATCCTTGCTCCGGCACGAGACTAGAGTGCTCTGATTCATAAATAGAGGATAGAGGGTAGAGGTTAGTGCAGAGAAGATTGTTCAAAAGTTCAAGGTTCCATGTTTAGAAATAGATAGCCGGGTGATAGGATGATAGGGTGATAGGTTTGTAAGTGGAGATAAATCGTATGAGATATGATTTTTCTGTGTTCTATCTTATAATTGTCAATTTCTCTTATTAACCTCTGCGCTTGTGCCCCTATCACCTATTAAGTAAGAGCTCAGCCGCCGGTAATTCTTCTGAATTTCTTTTTTAAATAATTCTTATATTTGTCCGGAATATTTTTAAGGTGATCATTGAAAGCATTCTCCGCGGCGGATAAACTCGACGGTTTGCCATCCAGAAGGTATTTATACGCTAGAATGGTCCATTGATACAGGTTGAGCTCGTATTTCTCCGCATATTTTTCCGCCTTTAAAATGTGCGGGCGGGCACCTCTTCTATCTTTGTTCTTCAAACACACCCCGGCAAGACAGAGCTCAATCTCTGTCTTTTTCCGATAAAGCTTCAGGCCCTTTTCAGATAGGGCTTTATTAAAATATCCGATCGCCTTTTTGAATTTCCCCCTATGCTCCCAATACCTTCCGATAGAGAACGGAAGAGCGTCGTG
>JAIVYW010000230.1:0-3624 GCA_048635215.1 Candidatus Atribacteria bacterium | reverse complement strand
ATATAGTAAGATAATAAAGCATTCTGAAGCCGGGGATCAGCGAAAACATAAAGACGATCAAAGCCCCGATAAATATCGCCAGATATTCATTGATCCTGGATACACCGAGCAATTTGGCGATATTTCGTCCAAGCCACAAATATAATGCGGCCGAAGCGAATAGCAGTGAAACCACAAAAAAGAGTGTCACGAAAAGGGATATCGGTATTCCCAGAATAGTGATAAAGAATATAATAATGACAAAGAAAGCGAGAAAATTATACAAAAGGCCCCAAAGAAATCCACTGAAGGGAGAGGATACCAGATTATTTTCCATCTTTTTAATAAAGCGTCTGAAAATGAAAAAAGCGAAAAACACAAAGAATACCTTGAGAATGAAATGTGATGCCTTCGCGAGTATCTTGTTCTGAATACCCGGGAAATTGGTAAATTCCTCAAGATAAACATTATTCTCTATGCCGTTCTGAAGATCAGCACCTTCATCTATCAGAAAGACATCGCCTATAAAATCAACGGTGCCGCCTATTACCGCAAAATCCTTGATATGCAGCTTGGAGCCGATAAAGACCAGATCACCCTTGATCTCTCCCGAGATCTCCAGTACATCGCCGTAGAAAGTGAGGTCACCGTCAACCGTTCCCTCGACAATGGAATTTCCCACTATCAGCAGGTCTTCTTCCACGATCTGCCCTTCGGCTACATTATATGTCCCCACATTTACCTGTGCAAAGATCGAGGAGATCATAATGATCAGAAACAGGATCACTAAAAGTAATTTTCTCATTTCAGCCTTGTCTTAAGCCGATATACAACAAAGGGAAGCATAAGAAAGAAAAGCAGAAGGACCGCAGCCAATTGATTACTCATGATCCCGTGAATGAGCGAGAAGGTCTTGAAGGCGAATTCGCCCATATATTCGAGCCATTTGGAAGCCAGGAAAATAAAGAAGTATCTCAGAGCGCGGGAGATATCCGTCCATTGGATAATGTTTTTCAAAAAGAATGCATTAAACACAAGGGTGTAGATCACTACAGCAAAAGAGACATATCTCGCCCTTCGCCAGAAGATCAGGCGGCGGAGCCGCTCCGACAATGTAGAGAAAGAGATTTGTGAATGCTGAATTTCCGGTACAGGAGCGGTCCTGATGGAAGAAAGCATTGAATCTATCTTCTCATACTTGCTCTTTTCAATATTTCTTTCTTCAATGAATCTTTTTTCTTCTTTTTTCCATTTATCCATCTCTGGCTCCATATTTTGTTGCTATCTGCACCAATTTCTCTTTGGCCCTGAACAGGCGTGTCATTACCGTACCCATAGGTATGTTCAAGGATACTGCTATCTCTTTATAATTCATATCCTGAAGGTATCTCAACTCCACCACCTGGCGATATTTCTTGTCAAGGCAGGATACACAAAAAAGCATTGTTTCATATTCGCTCTTCTGCTTATATGTATCTGCGGGTTCGTGCCCATCCGAAACAGGCAGCTCATCTTCCGGAGAATAAAAAGTGTCCACCGAATATATGGTGACCTTGAAATTCTTTCTGATGTAATCCACCGTAACATTATGGGCTATAGTTGAGATCCAGGTTGAGAAACGACTTTTTTGAGGATTGAATGATCCAATATACTTGAACGCCTTAAAAAAAGTGTCCTGGACAAGGTCTTCCACATCCTGATTATTCCCCAATAACTTTCTGATCCTGCTTTGAACGAGATTGCAGTATTTATTAAAGAGCTCTTCAAAGGAATACAGATCCCCCTTTTTTACTCTTTTAAGGAGGATCTCTTCTTCCTTCATTGGATTATACGAGCTGAGCTCTTTGTTTATTTCACTAACTTATGATATGCAGCCAATCCTTAAACAAAAACAGGAAGCGGCCGATAAGCAGAGAAATTCTTCCCATGACGGTCAGGCCGAAGGAGGCGCCGAAACCGATCATCAGAAAATATATACCGACCTTTGCAACGATCCCCACAACTCCACGGTGTTTCCAGGAGAAAAAGAAGTAAACGATAGCCGTGAAAACACCTAATAAGAATAGTATACCGCTGAATATTCCGAAAGCGCCGATCCCCGGCTCACTGAATACGGTCAATGTCTCTCGCAACTGTATGAAGATACTTGCCTGAAAGGTGTAGGGGATGCCGTATCCCGCGCCGATGCCCAATGAGATCGCTATGGGGAATCTGATCAGCCACGATGTCTTTTGGGAAAAGAATCCCATATACATAAGGCCGATAAAACTCGGAATGAGGTAAATCAGCTGACCTTCCTTGAAGATCGGAATAATGATATAGTTCATAAATCCCATATGATACTGCTGTCCGATAATATATCCGACACTGATGCCGATAAGAAGGTGCTCGGCGATCCTGTACAATGGATTATCCTTATACAAAAAGGAAAATATTGATAGGGTCAGTATCGCGCCAATAGTGGTCTGTATTATATTGATCATGCTTCACCCCCTTTCTTCGTGACGAAATATCCAATATTGCCCAATAATATGAACACGAGGATCATAATATGCGCCCATGTCTGCGACGCCATGCCGCCGAGGCCCTTTCCGGGCTTTGCGGTATCCGGGAAATGCCTCATATTCAATGTTTCATAATCCGCGGCTCCCCTCATGCCGTTTAGAAGGCCGATAAGCTGGCCTGATTGTATATAGGGATAGTAATCCGCAGCCATAACGGCGGTTACGCCGGCAGCAACGGGACGGCCGAATTTCGTATTCACATAAACCACCCACCAACCAACGGACGCACCGGCGGCAAGATCAACGACCACAGACACATCTTCGTAATTCTTGATCTTATTGGTATTGGAATTGAACATCTCATACCTCATAAGGGGAGTTCCGCGGTAGTCGGTGTTCAAGGTCTCAACCATATCAGTTCCCATACCAAGCATGATGGAAATAACGCCGGGTTTATAGCCGAAGTAGGTGTAGTCAACGCCGGAAAGGATCATTTCCTCTTTGAACGGCTCGAATTCATCCGCGCCGCCGGTAGCACGCAGGATCTCCATAAGATCCGGAAAGAGATCTATATCATCCTGATTTCTCTCAAAGATACCCATGGCGAGTTTCACTATGCGGAAATGGACCTCTTCATCTTCGAGGCCTTTATCCTCTTTATACTTTTTTATCTCATCAAGAGTATCAAGTTCCTTCAGTTTTTCATCCATTATTTCAAGATTGATCTTGAACGCCTGTGATTGTATGACATCAAGCCCAAGGCCGGCGGCGGACGGCCAGGCAAGGGCGATCCCCATTATTCTTATACCTCTCTTGAAGGCATGATATACGACTGCTTTACCCATCGGATTCAGCTCCGCAAGGGAATCAGGAGAATAATCAAAACCTATCAAAATGGTATTACCGGGTTCAAGATTCTCAATAAAATCATATAACATATTGACGGTCTTGGTAGGTTTAACCTTGATATTAAATGAGAAAAAGAGAGGGAGTACAACAAAAACGGCCATTAGAAGGTATATCCATCGCCTGTCGATATTGGTAAGCAATGTGAAAAATTTGTGCCATGTAAATTTCATCATCCCCACCTTATGCCGTCGCGCAGAGCCTAGTTTTCTCAATACCGATGATGATCGCCGGC
>JAIVYW010000229.1:0-3639 GCA_048635215.1 Candidatus Atribacteria bacterium | reverse complement strand
CGATGATAGACAAATCGATGAAAATGGGGACCACGGATTTTAAATTAGGTAAAGAAGGGTATTCTACCGCCATTAACCATTTTAAAAGAGTTTTGGTATGGGACCCGGGCCATGCCGAGGCAAAGGACTATATCGAGAAGATCAATAAAGCAATTTCCGGAGGGAAGGTCCCTGTCATTCCGTTGATCGCTGTTGTTCTTCTGGCGGTGGCAGCAGTTCTATACTTTACCGTATTCCGAGTAAAAACCATATTGATGATACATTCGGATCCGATAGGCGCGGTAATTACCCTCGACGGCAAAAAACTGAATGATGTTACGCCGCTTTCTATACATGTCAAACCCGGCGAGCATGAGCTTCTTCTTTTCAAGGAAATGCATGAGACAGAAGCCGCAACCATTACTCTTGTCAAGGGTGATAAGAAGACAATGCAGTATGTCCTTGACAGATGGCAGTATCAAAGGTCCACTTTCAAGATCTCTCCCAAGGGTGCAACCGTCCTTTTAGACGGCGAGGTCCTGTCCAATTATAAAAACATCAAATTGAATATAGGCACGCATTCCATTAAGGTATCCAAGCCGGATCACAGAACCTATCAGCAAAAGATCAATATCTTTGAAGGCGGGATCAAGGATTACACCATTTCCTTGAGAAAGGTATCGGATATGCTGACAATAAAATCGGAGCCCTCAGGCGCGTATTTGACGCTCAACGGCAAGCGTGTCGGAAAGACCCCGTACAACATGAAGCGGAAATTCGGAAAATTCAGTATAGCCCTTTCTCTGAAGACATTCAATACTATCAATGATAAGATCGACTTTAATGAGAAAAGGACAGATTTCTCCTTTGAAATGACGAAGAAGGTGATCAAATACGGAAAGGCATATTTCAAAGTGAAAGGTGGATACGGGGATGTTTACATCGATGGAAAGAAGATCGGATACACACCCATTCGTCCTCAGTCGCTTCCCGTCGGCAAGCACCGTGTTCAGGTAAAGGCCGCTAATTTCCAGGATGCCGACCAAAGGGTAATCGTGAAAGAGGGCGAGAATCATTTTGTTATCGAAATGAAATCGGCATATGGATACCTCAGTATTAATTCCAAACCCTGGGGCAATATCTATCTCGACGGAAAAAAGATCGGAACCACTCCTTTAAGCAAGAAGAAGATCATGGCGGGAAAATATACACTTGAATTGAGAAATCCCAAATGTGAGCCGTACACGGAAGAGATCGTTGTAAAGAACGGCGAGACATTAAAGAAGAATTTTAAGCTTATTTTTAAATAATGGGAAATTCATCGCCGTCTCCCAAAGCTATGTACTTCACATCGCCGCCTCCAAAGGGTTTTTTCATCACATTTGAAGGCCCGGAAGGATGCGGCAAATCGACACAGATATCACTATTTACATCATACCTTAAGACGCTTGATATAGGATTCGAACTTACCAGAGAACCCGGCGGGACCTCCATAGGCGAAAGTATCAGAAAGATCCTTCTGGATCCCGGCAATAAGGCGATGAATCCGATAGCCGAGGCGTATCTTTACGCCGCTTCACGCGCTCAGCATGTGAATGAAAAAATACTGCCCCTCTTAGAAAAGGGAATCAATGTGATCTCTGACAGATACCTTGATTCCTCTTTAATATATCAGGGCGTAGGCAGGGGTATAGGAATGGAAAGGGTGATGAAGATCAATGAAGAGGCGGTCGCGAAGGTAATACCCGGCCTCTGTTTTGTGATCATGGTCCGCCCCGAGATCGGTTTGAAGAGAGCGAAGGAGACCAGCCGTACCGACGGTTATGAGAAGGGCGACAGATTAGAGCAGGAAAAACGGGATTTCCACAATGCCATATATCAAGGCTTTAAACAGCTTCCGGAATTTCGAAAGGACATTGTGCTTATTGACGGGGAGAGAAGTATTGAGGAGGTCCATGCTGAGATAAAGCGGATCTTTTCGGAGAAATATAATGTTTGATACGATCATCTCACATGATCATATCAAGAACTTTGTCATGAAAGAATTGAAAGAGGACCGCATACCGAACGGCTTCCTTTTTACCGGCCCTCAGGGCGTGGGTAAACATCTTTTTGCCGATGAATTGGCCAAAATACTGAATTGCACGGGGAATGAGCCGCCATGCGGGAGCTGCTCCAATTGTAAGGTATTGGAGGCCGGCGAACATCCCGATATCGTTACAATCGACCCGAAAGCAAATCTGAAGTTAGAAGCATCAAAAAAGAGCTCTGATATCGTAAAGTTCAGGGATCTTATCGATAAGATCATTAGTGACTCGATCTTCCGCCCTTCACTTGGCGCGAAGAAAGTAGTGATCATAGATGATGCCGGCGACCTGTCGGTCCCGGCGATGAACAATCTCCTGAAAATACTTGAGGAGCCGCCGGATTATATGGTAATGATACTTATCTCAACATCAGAGAGGAATGTGCTTCCCACCATAAGATCAAGAACGCAGCAGCTGAGGTTTAAAAGATTGTCCATCAATAGTATTAAGGAATTTATAGGCAGCGGTAAAGAAGAAGCCGCCGAGGGCTCGCTGAAGATGTGTAACGGCAGCCTCGGCCGGTATTATGACCTTTCGCAGGAGCAATTTGAGAAGTTCTTCAGAATAACGACTCAGATCCTAACTACAGTAAAAAGCGCAAGGCATGTGTGGGACATCAATAAGGTAGCCGCCGAGATCATTAAGAAAGAGTTCAAGACAAAGACCAGACAATACTATGATGAATTCCGCCATTATCTGGACTTCCTTAAGCGCCTCTGTGAATTTACTCTGGTCAAGGGTGATCTGGAGACAAAGGAATTCAACAGATTCTACGATGCCGTTTCAGCAATAAATGTTTCTTCAAAGCGAAAGATGGGCGAAGACCCGATGTTCCGTCTCGATGTTTCAGGGAAAGTAGCCAAGGCGATCGAAATCGCACGGTCCGCGAGCTTCAGATATGTTAACTTTGAATTACTTCTCTCCGAGTTTATCCGCAACTTAGGAACGGCCTTCCGTGGAATTAGCTGATCTTCATGTTGACACTCCTTTAAATGATGCTCCGGTAATAAACGCCGCTTCCTTAGCTGAGTTCGAATCCCTGATAATCAATTTCGCCTTCTGTTTTCTCAAGCCCATATCGCTCGCGTCTATGAGTAGAACGATCTCCGTTTTTCAAAAATCTGTCCCCGGCATGCATCCGCATCTGTTTCCCATATATTCGATAGAAGGACTCGGGGAATTTGATAATGTTGAGGATGTGCTGTACTTAATTGACGAGTATGATATGAGCGTGGTATCTCTGAGCTGGAATAAGGATTCTCTTTTCGGCGGCGGCTGTTTCGGGGCCGAAGCAGGCGGGCTGACATCCATGGGAGATGCGCTTTTGAATGAGCTCGGCAAGAGAAAGACAGTTGTCGATATATCCCATGCTTCTCCCAAGCTTGCAGACGATATACTGAGGGATTATTCACGAGTGATCGCCACGCATTCCAATGCCTATCATATCATGCCTCACGAAAGGAATCTCAGAGACGGACTTATCAGGCATACCGCACTTTCCGGAGGGCTGATAGGTGTGAATTTTTACAGAAAATTCATTGCCGAGAACGGCACGCTTTCCGACCTCTTGAGG
>JAIVYW010000228.1:0-3641 GCA_048635215.1 Candidatus Atribacteria bacterium | reverse complement strand
ATAAGTATAATGAATAATGAATAGTGAAGGAAAACACAAGAAGTAAATACCAGATGGATTCCCTGCTCCCCGATGTAATCGGGGTTCCCAAGGTCATGCGCCTGGGAATGACAGAGGGGATGGATCTTTCGTTGCACTCAAGATGATTCAGAAATTTCAATGACATTAACAGATGTGTGGAGAATGTTACGTTTGATTCTATACCCATTCTCCCTCCACCCTCCCAGGTGATCTGATTCATAAATACGATGATAATGGAATGTTTGGATTTGAGTCAATTCCAACGAACAATAAGCGCGGCGTACCCACAGCCTGCTGCGCAGACTGAGTACGAGGTTGGATGTACGAAGTGCGAGGTGGAGACAAGAAAGTGGATGGATTCCTGCTTTCGCAGGAATGACGGATGTGCTTTTGTTTTCCTTTTTCGCGTGGAAAAATCAAATAACAATTTTTCATATTCTCCTCTGCGCCAACCTTGAACTTTTGAACATTTCAACTTTTGAACAATCTTGCAGGTTGCTTACATACCGCTGCGGGTATGCAGCGCTCCTCGCGCCTTGAATACGGAGCAAAATAGCTCTTCAGCCATTGTCATCGTATTTATGAATCAGAACACTATTCTCCAGGGACGGAGGTGGTGAATTTTTCAACCCGGTTATTTGTCTAAATTGAATGTATAAGTTAAAATATTCAACCTTCCGTCCCGTAGGCTGATAGCTCCGGCGTTATATATTTTGTTGCGG
Source organism: Candidatus Atribacteria bacterium (assembly GCA_048635215.1). Taxonomy (GTDB): domain Bacteria; phylum AUK180; class AUK180; order AUK180; family AUK180; genus JAGLWT01. The sequence continues at coordinate 2,898 of JAIVYW010000228.1, read as the reverse complement.
ATAAATTAATGATGAATGCGAAATATTGTTTTTCCGGTTACGGATGTGGATATTGGTTTCGTTTTCACCTCGTACCTGCTGAGCTCGCTCAGCACCTAGGCTAATTCTTTCAATCTCTGTTTTATCAGGATTGCTTCAGAGGTCTTAGAGAATTCTTGATATTGGTCCAATGCGGCTTCCTTATCCGATCGTGAACCCGTGATCCTAAAAAGGTGATAGTATATCTCGGACTTGAACTTAGGGGAAATGTATTTCTCTGCCATTATTCTCAGACAGTCCGTTGCCTCACCTTTATTTTCTTCCACATAAAGAAGCTTGGCCTCTATAAGATCAAATTGATAGGAAGTATTCAAGGTGTTCAGCTTATCAACATACTTCTTGGTTCTGGCAAATATTTCCCGGGCTTCTTTCACATTCCCGGCGCCGATAAAGACATTTATGAGTTCTGTTGAGTAGATCGCCTCATAGCCCCCAAGGCCGTATTTATCAGCTATCTTTATACATAGTTGAAGATTTGTTTCCGCTTCATCATATCTTTTCATTTTTGAATACAAAAGCCCTAAGATCCCGCTAGCATGCGCTATCCCTCTGTGATTGTCAAGGTCTTGCGCGTATGCCAAGGCTTTTTTGAATTTCTCTTCCGCTGTCATATAATCCCCCAGGTACATATATGCTTTACCCAGAATACCCAGTATATAGATCAGTCCAATATTTTCTCCGCGAAACAATGACATACTCAGAGCCTTCTCAGTGTGCTTAATAGCACTTGAATACTTGCCGGCCGCGACATCTACATTACCGAAAGACATGATCGCAAAACCGGTTCTGAACCTATCTCCCTGCTCTTTTGAGATCTCATGGAGCATTTCATAATATTTTCTTGAATCATCAAAGGAATTGAGTGCATAATAGGCATTTCCCAGACTCATGTAAGCGATCTTCATATGATTTCTATCGTTCAGGCTTTCGCTTATATCCTTATATTCAAGATGACATTCCAGAGATTTCTCCAGATCTCCCATTTCATTGTAAACCCCGCCCAGGTCATCCAGTGCAATTCCTCTTAAAAGCGGGTCGCCGATCTTTTCCGCCAATTTTAATTGAGTGAGGAAACATTCTTTCTCCTTATCATAATCATTAAGAAAAAAGTGAGCATAGCCTACATCGGCGATCGCGCTTCTCATTCCTCTGAGATCTTTTAATCGAGTGAAAAGCTCATACGCTTCTTCCCCTGAAGAAAGACAGAGTTTGAAATCTCCGGAATGCCAGCTGAGGTTAGCTATCTCCTGCTTGACCTTTGCCGTAGAAGCGCCATCATCATTGATATCATTTGCAGTGGTCAATGCCTCTTGCAAATCCTCCAAACCCTGAGGGTAATTTCCGATGAGTTTATGTATCCTTGCGCTCTCGACCTTGATGTCCACGGGGTCGGCATGGATCGTAGAGCCATATTCGTCGTAGGCTCTCACAGTCCACCAGCACTGCTCGAAAGGAAAGGTGGTTACTGATTCGCCCGGCGCCGAAGGCGTATCCGAGAACAGATAAACCATGTGGTACGGGTCACGCCCAAATACAAGCTGATATCCAACGACGTTCTCGCTCTCCTGGCAACTCAATACTGCTCCATTGGCGTCAACGATAGCACCGTCTGACGGGCCGACAAGCGTAACCGGTTGGGGGAGTCGACCTGGATACAGGCCTTCATCGAAAAAGCCCATGCTGCCACTCGCTTGAGTCCCGTACCAGCGAAAATAATACGCGTCGGTCTGCGGGGCTAATTGGAGGTTCTTACCCGGTCCAATAACGGACCAATATGCGCCTGCAACGAGTCCGCCGTTAAACTGATTTTTCTGAGGATTGGTAAGCGAATCTTTGTACCATCGCGGCGGGACAATGTGTTGGCCCTCTGCGACCTTAGCATTTAAGACGCCCGGGTAAAAGAACCATGCTGAATCATAATTGTCTATCCAGCACTGCTCGCCGTCAACGACACTGCCGAGATACTCAATGACATCTGCGACATCTGCGCTAGTGTCTGTAGAGCCTCTGCAAGCTGCATCCAGAAAAGTAACTTGGTTGACTGCATATCGTGCATCTGCGTAAACTATGTTCAAATGTATGGCCACATCTATTCCGGGCATTCCGCCAGTGCTAAAACCTAAGGTCTGGATGGGTTGTTTGTAATCAGGGGCTACACTTGATAGATACACGATAATCATATCGCCATATTTGTAATAGGTAGGTGCACCTCCGCCGCTATCAGGCCCATAACTTTGAAAGCTTATTATATTTGCTTTTTCGGCCCAAGCCGTACTGCCCCAAGACCCTCCCCCAGTTACGCAATCTCCGCCGCCGAAGTAGATTAGTGTCGGCTTGTTGCGGTCAAATGGAGGATTTTCTTGTCGCAATGTGTCGGCTCCGAAATCCGGCACAATGATGACTTTAACGGTATCGGGCAGACTTGTCAGCTCGCCATCGCTGACCACCAGTTCAAACTCGCATTCCTGAATCACATCTGTTTGAGTAAAACCGCTAATCTTAATACTCTTATCTCTTCCTATTCCTGTTTGCATAGACCCAACGATGGTAGGTGTAGCGGTGTTCGCATCTATGATGATGACGGGTAGTCCGGCTATTTGACTCCATGCGTAGCTCAGTGTGCCGGAATTGTCCGGGTCATAAGAGCCTGTACCATCAAGCACAACCGGGTCCTGTGCCGCATATCGAGACAAGCCAGCATCTGATATAGGCTGCACTCCTTCGGAACCAAGACTAATTGCTGCCGATGCTAACACCTTGATAAACAGAGCCAGAGTAAGATTTTGAAGAATCGTCTTTTTCATCTATTGCCCTATCAAAAATGGTTAATATTTTCACACTGCACACTGTGCGCAGCTT
>JAIVYW010000227.1:0-3662 GCA_048635215.1 Candidatus Atribacteria bacterium | reverse complement strand
TTCAATTCTTCAGAGACATCGAAAGGATTGCCGCGGGGTTTATTGAGTTCGGTTTAGAACTGAATGATCATGTCTGCCTGTTCGTTGACAATCGTTATGAATGGGCCTGTACCGACTATGCCTTGATGGGTGTTGGAGCCGCATCGGTTCCAAGGGGTACCGATTCCTCTACAAAGGAGCTTGTTTTCCTGCTTGAGCATTCCGAATCGAAGTATATGATCCTCCCAGATCTCGGCCTACTTGATGCCCTGTTTGATCACGCTCCCGACAAGATCAAAGCGGTGAAACACATTTTTATCATGGATAAACCGGCGTCAGAACAACCATATGCTAAGATGTTAAAAGAATTAAAGCAAGTGGTATTTTATGATGAACTCATGGAGAAAGGTGGAAAGAGGTTTGAGAAAGAGCCGGAGCTATATACCGATCTCATCAAGAAGATCGATCCAAAAACATTGGTATCGATTGTTTATACATCGGGGACCACAGGAAACCCAAAGGGCGTAATGCTGGACCATACGAATTTTTTACATAATGTCAGAGCGATCACCCCCGTTCTCGAGATAAAGCACAGAGGAAAGGAAAAGAGTCTAAATATCCTTCCCATCTGGCATGTATACGAACGCAGTTTTGAATTCTGTACACAGGCCGGGACAATGGGAAATGTATATTCCGATCCCAGGAACATGTCCGCTGATCTTGCGGAGCAGGCTCCCCATGTCTTTGCCTCTGTTCCCAGGGTCTGGCAGAATATTTATGAGAAGGTAATGCTGAAAGTGAAGGACAAATCTCCAGTAGCGAGATTTATATTTTTTATCTCATTGAAAGGCAATTTCTATTGGACGCTTTCTAAGAACCATTTAAAAGGAGCGTATCTGTCATTTAAAAAGCGCAGTCTCTTCAGAAGGTTCTTCGCGGGAACCTGGGATCTCATACGATTGGTTTTTCTTTTCCCGATCCACCTGTTTGCCGGTGTTATTTTCAAGCCGATAAAGCAAAAATTAGGCAAGAATATGCGCGCTTCCTATTCCGGCGCGGGCTCATTGCCGAGATACTGTGATAACTTTTTTAATTCGATCGGCATTAACCTTTACAATGCTTACGGGATGACCGAATCATCTCCCGGGATCATGTGTAGATTGCCCGGGCGAAATACACTGGGCGCGACAGGTACCCCTTTTATGGAAACAGAAGTGAAGGTTTTAAACAGTGACGGCAAGGTGACTGAAATAGGTGAGAAGGGCGTTCTCTATGCGCGCGGCCCTCAGGTAATGCGCGGATATTACAAGAATCCCGAGAAGACAAAAGAAATACTGAGCGATGACGGCTGGCTGAACACAGGCGATCTTGCTGTCTTAACAGAAAACGGTGATTATGTTATCGTAGGAAGAGAAAAAGATACCATAGTCCTTCTCGGCGGCGAGAATGTTGAGCCAATACCGATCGAAGAAACTTTGCGGACCAGTGTTTACATAGATCATGCGGTTCTATTAGGGCAGGACAAGAAAACCCTTGAAGCTCTTATCGTTATCGGGAATGAAACATTGGAGAAATTAGCCGAGGCCCTCAAGCTTCGTAAAGAGGATATCGTAGCTGACGGAGATGAAACAATTGAAAATAGTGATGCTAAAAAACTCATTAAGGGCGAGACCCGCCGTCTGGTCAATCCAAAGACCGGCTTCAGGCCCTTTGAGAATATCTCGAATATAGTTCTTATGAGAAAGAGCTTTACTGTCGGCAAAGAATTAACGCATACGCTGAAGTTAAAGAGGAAATATGTTATGGATCAGTATAATCATGTCATAGCTAAACTTTCCTTAGGCAAGAAGAAGAAAGCTAAGAACTAGGCTCGCAAGTCAGGCTTCGCAGAGCACAAGTGCAGAAGTAAGTGTGAAGTGTGAGGTGTGAAGTGTAAAGTGGGAAAATACAATTAGAGAAGAAGGCTAGAGGTTCGAGGTTAGTGCAGAAAAGGGGAAACACATCCGTAACCGGAAGATCAATATTTCGTTTTTTTCGTTAGAATCAGTCGCTAAAATAATAGAACGCCGGAGCGAAGTAAGATATGGGACATGTCGTACACCGCAGGTGTTCGTCTGTCCCGATGTAAAAGTTCCAAGCAAAGAGTTGACAGGAAGCGTAGCGTGTAAACTCTTTGCCCCGTTAGAATCACACGAGAACAATCTCCACACATTTTCGAATGCTATCCCTCTCTCTTTTGTCATTCCCGCGAAAGCGGGAATCCATCCCTATTTCCTTTCTCTACTTCTCACTTCGTACACCCAACCCGAACCTCGCACATCGTTCACTCGCGAACGATTGTCATCGCATTCAGGAATCAAAGAACTAACGCCATTTCCAGGCAATTAACCCAAAACAGTCATAAATCTATCAGGATATAGTTGTGTAAAAATAAGTATTGACAATATAGTGTAAAAAGCATATAATAGCATAGATATGAAAAAGACAATAAGCAACAACCTTGTTCTATTGAGAGAAATGACTCTATGTATTGAAGGGGATAATAAAGGAGAGATATATGTTTGAAAAGAAAGTAGCTTTCATAGGTGACTCGATAATGAAAGGTGTGATATATGAGAATGAACGCTTTCAGATCTCGAAGAACTCCTTTGTTAAAAGATTTGCGGAGTCCACGAATTTTAAGATAGAGAATTATGCTAAATTCGGGATGACAAGCGGGAAGCTGCTCAAAAAACTGGACTCCTATATTGAAAGAAAACCCGACCTTGTATTCTTTCAAGTGGGCGGCAATGACTGCAATTACAGATGGAATCTAATTTCAGGTGATCCTTTCGGAGAGCATTCTCCAGTCGTGCCGCGCGAAGATTATGCGAGGAATCTCGCCGCGGTCTATCGTAAATTCCAGGATGCCGGTGTCGGTGTTATCGCGCTGAACCTGCCTCCATTGTTCGCGGAGCGGTTCTTTGCTCATATTTCACAAGGGCTTTCCGAGAGAAATATTCTGAAATGGCTCGGAGCCAAAAGCGTGATATATTCTCATCATGAAACATACAGTTCTATTTTAGAAGATGTCAGCACCTCATTCGGCATAGATGTGATTGACATCAGAAGCGAATTTCTTCTGCGTGGAAGATATCATGAGCTGATCTGTGAGGATGGAATGCATCCCTCAGAAGCGGCTCAGTCGATCATCTATAGAGGGATCATCAATTATCTTATTGGCAAAACCGTCTGGAATGTCAGACAGAGCAATAAATCCGCCGCGGTCCAAATGTCATGTCACGCAGGTTGATCTAATCGCCCAGTTTATTATTAAGCGTGTTCCTGTGAATCCCAAGTATTTTAGCCGCCTGTGTTCTATTGCCCTTTGTATGCGATAGAACTCTTTTGATATATTCCATTTCCACTTCTTTCAGGGGTTTCATGCTGATCCCCCAGGAGACGAAGGGGGGAAGGGAGATTGCGGTCAGGGTAGTTGTCTCCAGATTCAAGACAGCGTTTTCAATGAAATTAGATAATTCTCTGACATTTCCCTTCCAATATGCATTTCTAAGTATTTCCATTGCCTTATTTTCGATCTTCTCAATCGTCTTATTATATTTTTCAGAAAATTTCTTTATATAGTAATGAACCAGTGCTTCTATGTCTTCTCTTCTCTCTCTTAAGGTGGGGATCTCCACAAT
>JAIVYW010000226.1:0-3663 GCA_048635215.1 Candidatus Atribacteria bacterium | reverse complement strand
GCTGACGATTTTTTCTATCGATGCTGACGGGGCTCTCTACCTCTGTGATCGTAGCGATCTGCTCCAGCCGCAGTTTTTCTCCGGTGGGAGTTGAGATAATAAGTGATCGGAGGTCCTGAGTATTCTGAAATTCCTCTCTATTGTATCTTAAAATGATATTGAAGACATCTCCCGCCTGTCTGAACTCACCCATTTTCGCGCCATAGAATACCGCTCTTAAATGCATTCCTATATTTGCGGGCGAAAGTCCGAATTCTGCGGCTTTGACATAATCCGGCTTTATCCTCATCTCTCTTTTTCCTTTACTGTACGAGATATCAACATTTCCAACCCCTTCGACCTGCAGCAGCTTTTCCTTCCAGGCCGCGGCGTTTTTTGCCATCAGATCAAGATCATCTCCATATATTTCAAGCGAAGCGCCGCTGCCGCCCATGCCCAATATTATTGAAAAACCACTCGATGTGGAAATATTGAAGTTCTTATATCCCCTTATATGTTTGGGAATCAATTTTCTCAGCTTGTCGGCGATCTCAATAGACGGCCGCATATATCCATCAACGGGCTGAAGCTTGATTACTACTTGAAGTTTATTGGGACTGATCGTCTCAAACATCATATTTCCACCGGCACCCGCCTGATAGAAAACTGTTTTTTCATCTTCAATATTTTCATAAACTAGATTCTGCAATGCCTCTGCCACTTCTATGGTCTCAGCCAGATTCACCAGAGCCGGCAATTCCATATTGATCTCTATCCTGCCCATATCTTCATCCGGGATGAATTCTTTGGGCACCTGATTAATAAGGGCCAGCGAAGCGAAAAAGAGTAAAAAGAAGCCAAGTATCCACCATCCGCCGTATGACAACGATTTCCTTATCTTTTTTCCCGTCCAGGAAGTGATCTTTATCCAGAAATTCGAGACAGCTGTCTGCATCCGTGATTGCTTGCGCGATTTCTTCAGTATCAGTGAGCTCATGGCAGGGATCAGCGTCAACGCTGTCAGAAGCGATGCTATAAGAATTATTGTTACGATCATTCCGAGCTGTGAGAAGAATATTCCTACAAATCCCGTGACGAATGAAAGCGGGAAGAAGATCGCGACAGTTGTTAGCACGGAAGCGGTCACCGCCATTCCAACCTCTCCGGGAGCGTACATCGCTGATTCTTTCAGTGGTTCATTAAGCGCGTAATGATGCCTGAAAATATTTTCAAAGATCACGATGGCGGCATCGACAACCATCCCGATCGCAATTACTAGAGCTCCGAGCGATATCATATTGATCGTATAACCGAAGATCTTCATGAAGATAAATGAAATGATAAGTGAAAACGGCAAAGCCGCGGCTATCACTATCGCCGCCCGGAAATTCATGAGCAGAAGAAGAACTACCAAAATAACCAGTATCGTCGCGATAAACAATGTCCTTCCCAATGCGTAGAGATTGTCCTTGATCATCTGAGCAAGACTGAGAAAGAGCGTTAATTCCACCTGCTTCAGCTCGGGTTGTATCTTATCGATAAATGCCATCGTCGCATCAGCCACTTTTATAGTATTCTTTCCTGCGGCCTTCTGTATGAAGAGCATTCCGCCTCTTTCCCTGTTCACCTTCAATTTCGGCCTCATATCACGGGAAGATGAGAACTCGACGGTCGCGAGGTCCTTAAGATAAACCGTTTGCGAATCCCTGCGTATTATCGGAATATTGCCGAGATCGACCAGTGAATTTAATTCGCCATCTGTACGAATGGTCACATATCTTCGGGCAATGTCTATATACCCGGCTGGAACAGATAAATTATATCCGGAAAGAGCCTGCTGTATCATGCCGAAGCTGATATTGGCTTTTTCCATCTTCTTCTGAGAAAGTTCAATAGCGACGATCTCATCCTCAAGCCCCTGAAATCTGACAAGCCCGACACCATCGACCTTCATGATCCTGTCGATCACATTTTTTTGAATGTATTTCTCGGGGAACTTAAGATTCGGGTCTATTTTCACTCCGTAAAATACTATCGGTGCTTGTGAAAAATCAAATTTGAACAATGTGGGCTTCTCAGCATCTTCCGGCAGATAGAAATTCGCCATATCAAGCTGAGCACGGATATCATTTGATGCCTCATCCAGGTTCAACCCCCAATTAAAGGAGATCATGATAACGGACATCCCTTCAACCGAATTGGAAGTAACATCCTTCACTCCGCTGATGATCGAAAGACTTTTCTCTAAAGGTTCTGTAACCTTTTTCTCGACATCGATCGGATTCGCGCCCGGATATGCGGTAATAACGGTCAGCGACGGGATCTCGATATCGGGCATAATATCCAGAGGCAGTGAGAAAAATGCTATTGCCCCGAGGATGAGTACCAATAGAAAAACCATCGCCACTGTGATCGGTTTTTTAACGCTTAGTTCTGATATTTTCATATTTGTTTCCTATTTCGTTATCTTAACTTTGTCACCATCATTGACAAGGTAGGCGCCTATATAGATTATCTCATTTCCTTTTTCGATACCCTTGTTGATTATAGCCTTGTAATCGTTCTTTAATCCCGTTTCAACGGGGGTTTTGACTGCGGTGCCGTTTAATATTCTGAAGACATGCTGATTGCCTTCATTATCTTTTATAATGGCATCGATCGGGATAACGATCCCATCCTGGATATTTTCAATAATTCTGATCTCAACACGCTGATTGAGAATGAGTTCCACCTTGCCGAATGATAATTTTATCGTGATCATTCCATTCATAGGATTTCCATAAGCAACGGCTTTGGAAAGCTTTCCCGAATATTCCTTTCCCTTAGCATTTAGGAAAATACCCTTGGAGTTCTTTATCTTATCCAACTCTTCCGCGAAGACATTGACCGCTGCATAGAGCTTCCTGTCATTGACAATTGTGTAAACCGGCATAGACGGCCCTATGAACTGTCCCGGGCTTGCATGCCTTTTTATTATCAAGCCTGCAATGGGTGCTTTTTCTTCTATCATATTGTATTTCATTCCGGTAAGCTCTCGATCAACGGTATAAAGGATATCGCCCTTTTTCACGCGGTCTCCTTCCTCTTTATTGATCTTTCTCAATCTACCGGGGTATTTTGAAACGACATTTACCATTTCATCAGAAGAGATCACTCCCCAATAAGTACTTTCTACCTCAACCGTCCCGATATCCGCCGTGACGGAGGATACGAGTTTTACCGACCCTTCACCTTCATCCGCCTGCGGGCCCTTTGCAAAAATGCTTATAGTTAAAACCAATGCCAGAAATATTGTAAGTGTTCTTTTCATAACACCTCCTAATTTGTCAAGTATTCGATCTTGGCAACAGCGATCTCTTTTTGTAAAAGAGTACCCATAAAACCAAGTTTTGTCTTATTCAATAAAAGCTGAGCTTTCTCAAGATCCGTATAGCTCATCTCTCCGCTCTCAAAAGCAGCTTTTGTCGCATCGTAATTGTCCTGCGCCATCTCATGGTTCAACTTCAAGAGCTCATAAGAGTCCTTGACATTTTCTATTTCCATGAGCGAAGAAATGATCTCCGTTTCCAATTGATCCTTCATCGCCTTCAAGCCAAGCCTTGCCTTCTCGATATCTGCTTTTGCCTTCTTGCGTTCAAAACAAACACCGTGCTGAGCAAAAATGGGTATGTCCACGATCAGCAT
>JAIVYW010000225.1:0-3663 GCA_048635215.1 Candidatus Atribacteria bacterium | reverse complement strand
GACCTCTTAATTAATTTGAGTACATCGTCATGGGGCAATGCTCCTGTAAATTTGGCGGAGACATTTAATTTCTCCGCTAGTTTCTTATATTTTCTGATATTTCCACCGCCCACCAATTTGATGGGTATCGCCGTGTTCGAAAGTATATGAAATAACCGCAGTATTCCTTTCGTGGGGTGTATTCTTCCGACAAATATGAGATGATCTCTTTCTATCGTTTTTACCGGCACTATTTTTTCAGTATCTATTCCACAGCGTCTCAGGATGATCTTCTTTTTTGTGAACCTTGTTAATTTCTTCACATTGTACTTTGAAATGGTCTCAACACTTTTACTCTTCTCACATATCTCTTTGATAAAAGTGTTATGTGTAAATAGAGCAAAGGAGTGAAATACCGGGATCATTGAGGATTTCTTTATCATAATAGCGGTCAATGCGGCCAATCCGTTGAATTTCGGCAGGTGAACCCGCAGAATATCATCTTCGCAAATATTTTTTGAGAGATAGATCCCGAAAAATATAGAGTAGAGCGAAAGCAGGAGTTCGCGCAGGGAGACGGATCCTGTTATAGTTTTCATTCCCAACTTGAGCAGAACAGAGAGCTCTCTAAATGAGGACGGGATCATCTCCGGCAGATGCCGGAAATCATTTAGAGAAAAGACGACGGTCTTTGTTAAGCGCTGGAAATACTCTATTTCATCTTTTATGAATGTCTGGGAATAATAGGGGTATCGGTTGAGAACATATATTAACATCTGAATAACCTCGCCTTCAGGCCTCGAAGGTAATCGGGGTAATAGTTCTTCGCTGAGGGTTTTCTTAGAAAACATGCGGCAAAATATCTTAGCATAGCGCCTTTCAGCTCAAAAAATACCGTCAAAAATACGGGAATTCTGTGATGTTTGCGAAAGTAGGCGGCGCGTGAATCAATTTCCCCAAGATCGGCTTTCACGGAAATATGTCTTATGGTCTGTGAACCCAAATGAGTTATTCTGAGTGAGGGTGCAAAATAAATACTGTACCCGTTGGCAGTTAAGCGTTTGCTGAGGTCAACATCCTCCCAGAACATCCAGAATTGCTCATCCATTCCACCGAGCTCTATGAAGATGTCTTTTTTAATAGCGAGAAATGCTCCCTTTGCGCAATTAATGCTTCTGCCACTTGCCCTTTTGAGCAGATATTTTGCGGGAAAATTGAAATTCTGAGAACGGAAGGGCCAGTAAAGAAATCCCCACGAAGGAGGCAATGCTCTTGCGCTGAAGGGGTCTGGAATGCCTTTGCGGTCTATAAGCAGGGGCTGTATCATTTGACTGTCCAGGTTTCGGATCAAACTGTCTAATTCCTTCAGGGCATTGCACTGCAAGAGTATATCCGTATTGGAAAGTATCAGCCATTCTCCCTTGGCAATCGCAGCCCCGTTATTTAATGAGGCGGAGTACCCGGAATTTAGCTTATTGTTGAGATATGTCACAGAGAGCTTGCTGTATTTTTGCGGCATGCTCTGTTCGCCATCGTTTACGATTATGACCTCAAAATCAGAGAATGACTGTTCCTGCAATGTATCAAGATAGTCAGACAAGACCTCAAAGTGTGAAAAATAAGGGATCACAATGGAAAAACGGATATTTCCCTCCCTGGCTCGAAATGCTGAATTCCCGCGGCAATGGCAATGATTATCCAGAATTGCGGTTCGGTATGAAGATCGTAGAAATTAGAAAGTATGAATAAAGAGAAGATGCTTCCCATCATCCAATGCAGTCCGGGCCTTCTTTTTTCTTTGGCAAGAGCGGCAAGAAGAATATAGAAGATCGCGAGTAAGGAGAAGAACCCTGTGATCCCGGTCTCCCCGAGAGCGGCAATAAAAGCATTGTGCGGATAGAAGTTGGACCAGGGTAGATTGTCGGGCGCATATCTCGCGAACTCCGTATAGAATTTTCCCGGCCCTATCCCTGTGTAAACATTCCTGGAGATGAATTCCGCGCCCACCTCAAATGATGCCTTTCTTCCCATATCGGAATAGTATACTGAATGGTCCTGAGCTTTTCTGTAGAACCGTTGTCCGAAGGGCGTGAAAAGGATCAGAAGGATAATGGGTATCAGCAGAGGGAAATATTTCTTTCCCCTGCGCAGAAGAAAGATCATTAAAGCCGCGATCACCGCTACCCATGCTCCGCGCGAAAAGGTGAATAGAACACCGAATATAACAGGTATGAACAGATATCGGTGTTCTTTTTTTATTAAGGGAAATAAGATCAGGCAAAGCGGTATTAAAAAGGAAACAAAAAGGTTCGTGTTCTGAAATAATCCGGAACTCCGAACAAAATTCCCCCAATGCTCAAAACACATTTTCTCATTGTTCATGCCGAAATACAGAAGCGTCCGTCCACCCGAGATAAATTGAAATATTCCTAAAGATGCGTTAATTACAAGGGCGAAAAGGAGTCCTCTGACTATTTGTTTTTGCATCTGCTTATCCTTGAGAAGCTGGAAAACCAGGAAGAAGAAGAGGATATTCGCCGCCATGGTCACTGTCCATCTCAGTATCACCGCGTCAGCGGCGACTGCCGCCCACAAGAGGAATCCGCCCAGAAAAACAGAAACGGGAATGAAGACGGGGGAAAAAGAAAATTTCGGCCGTTTCCTCAGATATATCATAAGAAGGAAGGCAAAGCCCCATTTAGAGAGTGTCAGGTCCGGCCCTGGTAATGCGATCGGATTGGATTCTGTAAATATAAGCAGAAGTGGTATCAGCATGACCGCGTCGTTATTTCTTATCATCAGATAGGCAAAGACGGCAATACAGGCAAGGAGAAACAATCTGTCATCCAGTATCAGAAGTGGTAATATCAGTAAGGGCAGGGCTCCGTCAATCTTTTTTTGCGACATAGAGTATTGTAAAAATTATCAGAAACAAGGCGAGAAAGACAGCAAATGCCTTAATTAATATCCTTTTCCACGATCCGGTGATCTTATGTGACCCGATATGATACAAGGGTGAGATCTTCGCTATGGATAAAAATGCGATCTCATTTTCTATGCTCTCCAATCTCATCGCGTCCGAGAAGGATTGATTGTATCGGTTCAATCTCTTGATATAATCCGTTAATTCCGTATCAAACGCAGGGCCTTTGCCGGGGTCGATTGTCTTTAGCTGGTCAAGTATGAGGGTAGAAGCAGAATATCCCTGGCCATGCAGCATCACATCTCCGGGGATGGGCGCATTCCCGTAATTCACCCTGTATTTTCTGAAGAACCTGCCGAATTTTTCATGTGTACCCTTTTCGATATCGCTCTTCAGCCCCTTCTCCAGCTCGTCTAATTTAGCCATGAGAATGCCCATCTGCTCTTTGATCATCAGATGTGATCTTTCGCTCATTTTTGACAGTAGAATTTCGAAATAATTTTCGATCACAACTCCGACTAATTCTGGGTTTTCGACATCCTTCGCCGATACGACTATCGTGATATCGAGTATCTTGGAATCCTCTCTGCGGTCATAGGAAATGCCGGTCGCCTGTATCCCGGGCAAGGCCTTATTGATATCTTCCAATACGGTGCCTCTCGTGAGTATCTCCCCGTAGGTTTGAATATTGAAATCCTTCTGACCGTAGAATTGCGACCCGTTCAGGGTTTTTAAATAGGAGATCGAGAGTTGGGGAATAA
>JAIVYW010000224.1:0-3736 GCA_048635215.1 Candidatus Atribacteria bacterium | reverse complement strand
TCATCGTAAGACGCCTCGCATACCTTCTCCAAGGCAATGGCGGAATGATCTATACGCAGATCGGAAGCGGAGATAGACGAGGCGATCACCGAGTCATAATAGGAGGTGAACGAGAATGCCTTTTTTGCTAAACTCTCAGGCGAGATCTCAGCGCCGTCAAGAAAATCCATCAGGTCCCCGGAATCCAAAAACGGCAGCACATGCGGAATGTTCTTCGCCGACGCTCTTAACAAGGTAACACCGCCGATATCGATCAGCTCCCGATGCTTTTCAAATTCCCCTGCTCTTGGAAATGGATAAAGGTCCACTAAAACGACCTTGAGACCGAATAATGGATGGTCTTCTCTTAATGACGGTGAAAGTATAGCCTCATAGATAACAGGAGACAAGGTTTTGACCCTCTGATCGGCCAATGTATCAAATCCCGTAAGATCGGAAAGTTCCTTTACCGCGATGCCGGCTTCACGGAGGAAACGGTATGTGCCTCCGGTGGAAAACACCGTATAATCGCATTGCACAAGCTTTTTCGCCGAATTAAGAAGCCCGTCACCCTTTGTATAGGACGATACTATTGCTTTTTTCACAGCACTCCCTTCAAACGGCCCTGAATGTCTTTATAGCTTTCAACTATCTTTCCCATTCCCTTTCTGAATCTTTCCTTATCCAGCATCTCTCCGTCCTGGCCCCATAATCTGCAGGAATCGGGATCGATCTCATCGGCAAGCAGAAGTTTTCCCGAAGGGTCTTTTCCGAACTCGATCTTGAAATCGACAAGCGAAATACCGCAGGATTCAAATAGAGCTAATAGAATGCCGTTTATTTTTTTCGCGGATCTCTTCAATTCTTCGATCTCTTCCGGAGTAGCCAGATCCATTAATTCAAAGAGCTCTCTCGTGAGCTGCGGGTCGTTGCGTTCATCGTCCTTGTAGAAGAATTCAACAAGCGGAAAATCCAATTTGGCGCCGCTGACAAGATCAAAGCGCTTTAAAAAACTGCCGTATGCCCTGTTGCGGACAACTACCTCAACGGGGATCATCTTCACATCCGATACCTCGATAGTGATTTCATCCGTACGCGCGATATATGAGGTGTCAATGCCGTTCTTTTTAAGATACTCATATATCATCCATGTAATATCACAGTTCAAAGCGCCCTTGCCCTGCAGCTGCTCGTGTTTCTCCATATTGAACGCGGTGATATCATCCTTGAATCTCAGGAAATATCTCTTTCCCGTTTCATCCTGTAACACAGCTTTTGTTTTACCTTCACCAATTTTTTTCATATCACTTCTCCAATGATCTTATACTCTTCCGGTAATGTCGTCGATTCGCCGCCTGATAGAATAAAGGCGAAGCCGATACCCATATTGAATACCCTGTACATCTCGTTCTTATCAACGCCACACGCCTGTATCCTTTTGAATATTTCAGGTACTTTCCAATTGTAATGAAGCTTGATCCCGCGTGAAGGGGGCACCGCCCTAAGAAGGTTCTCATGCACCCCTCCACCGGTAATATGCGCTGCGGCCTTGATCTGGAATCTCTTCCTGAGCCGCTTGAATTCCTTTACATATATCTTCGTAGGTATAAGAAGTTCATCTCCCAAAGGAAAGTCACCCTTCTCAATGAGAAGATTGACAAGGCTGAATCCGTTTGAGTGAAGCCCTGATGAAGGAAGGCCGACGATACGGTCGCCCTCTTTTACCTTGCTCCTATTAAGAAGATCTTTTTTACGGCCCATGCCCATGGAAAAGCCGACAAGATCAATTTTATCTCCGTAAACCTCTGTCATCTGAGCTGATTCGCCGCCGATAAGCTGTGAGCCGCTCTCCTTGCATCCTTGGATTATCCCTGAAAGTATCTGCTTAAAACGATCTTCCTCCATATCCCCGAAACCCATATAATCAAGAAAATATTTCGGGTACAGTCCAGTACAAAGAATATCATTTACATTCATCGCCACGAGATCTATTCCCACGGTATCATATTTTCCGAGTTTCTGAGCAAGTATCAGTTTTGTCCCCACACCGTCACATGCCATCGAGACATACATATCTTCCGCTAATTTGATCGCCGCGCCGAAACCGCCGATATTTGAGCCGCCGGAAACGCCTTTCTGCTTTAAAAGCCCCTTGACTATCGCGGGGATCTTCTGCGCGAATTCCAAGTCAACTCCGGAATCTTTGTAATCAACCATTTTCATTCTCCATAATATAATTTCCCGCGAAACAGGCGAAGCAATAATCATTCGCATTTTCCTTGAGAATGCGCTTCAGTCCTTCTACGGGAAGGTAATTCACCGAAGCGATGCCAAAATGCTCCGCAAGCTCCTCCGGTGTCATCTTATTTGCGATCAGCTTCTCTCTGTCAGGCGTATCCACACCGAAATAACAACTGTACTTAATGGGCGGAGAAGCTATGAAATAATGTATCTTTTTCACATTTTTCGCCTTTATAAGCTTTATGATCGCATTGGCGGTGGTGCCCCTCACCATCGAGTCGTCTATAAGAGCGATCTCTTTACCCTCGATCACCTCAAGCACCGGCCTCAGCTTCATCTTCACAAGATCCATTCTTTCTTTCTGTGTGGGTTGGATAAATGAACGGCCCACATAATGATTTCTTATAAGTCCTCTGTCCATGGGGATACCGCTTTCGCTGGCAAAACCCATTGCCGATGATACACCGGAATCAGGAACAGCAACAACGATATCCGCTTTTATATGGGAGTATTCCCTCGCCAATTGCTTTCCCATCTCATATCTCATCTTATGCACATTTTTTGAAAACACCTGGGAATCAGGCCTCGCGAAATATATATGTTCGAATACGCAATGCTGTTTGATTATCTCTGATGAGAATCTTTTCATCTCGATCTTGCCGTCCATTCCTATCCTTAGTATATGGCCGGCGGGAACCTCGCCCAGTACCTTTCCTTCAAGAATATCTATCGCGCATGTCTCTGAAGCCACCATATGTCCGCCTGGTATCTCACCATAGACCAGCGGGCGGAAACCGTGAGGGTCACGGATCGCCCAGAGGGCATCCTCGGTCAGCATTACCAGAGAATACGCTCCTTTGATGGTTTTCACTGTTTCCAAAAGCGCATCTTCAAAGCTGCCCTTCAGCCCCGCGAGATAATGGATTATCAATTCCGAATCCGAATCTCCTGAAAAGATCGCGCCCCGTGCGGCGAGATGCCTTCGCAGGGGTTTGAAATTCACAAGATTTCCATTATGCGCGAGTGCGATCGGGCCGAAATTGGTCTCAGCGAATATCGGCTGGGCATTCGATATATGAGAATCTCCTGAGGTACGGTATCTGACATGGCCGACGGAGCCGTTGCCCGCCCTGCTCTTTATTCTTTTGTCAAGAAGATTCCGTACAAAGCCGTCACATTTATATGTCTCAAAATCACCGTGATCGTTTATCGTTATGCCGGCTGATTCCTGCCCTCTATGCTGCAGAGAGAAAAGAGTAAGGTACATTTTATAAAAAAGGTCCTGGTCATCAAGAATGATCCCGGAAACTCCGCAATATTCTCTCATAGGAAATTCCTTCCGAAGGAATCGCTGTATAATTCAATCAGCTCCGCTTTTTTCATCTTCTCACCATTGATGATGATATCATCGCCCAGGGTCACGCTCCCAATATGTTTCGGAGAAAGTGTTGCGGTCAAGGAGAGGAACTTCTTTTCCAGCGACGGGTCAATTTCAAAGAGCATCGCCGCGCCGTAT
>JAIVYW010000223.1:0-3750 GCA_048635215.1 Candidatus Atribacteria bacterium | reverse complement strand
ATGGACCATTTCCGCGATATACTGATCGACAAGGATGTATTATGAAAAAAGGCGTTGGGGTTGCAGGCGCCGGCGGAGACATGGGTATTCGCGTAGCGCGGCTTCTGGATCTGGACTCGCGTCTCTTTTACAAGGTGGGATTGGACAGCGTCTCCGGAGAGAATATTGTTTCCAATGCTGCCGAAATGAAAGATATTGACGGCATTATTGATTTTTCCTCTCCCGTCCTCGCGCTGCAGTCGGCAAAGCGCGCCGTTGATCTTTCGATACCGTTCGTTTCCGGGACTACCGGATTTACCAAAGAACAATATGAGCAATTACGATCATACTCAAAGAATATTCCCATACTGCATTCCCCGAATATGAGCGTGGGAGTGAATGTTATGTTTTCCGCCGCCCGTTTTCTGGCGGAGCGGCTGAAGGATTTTGATCTTGAGATCATGGAGATCCATCATTCCAGAAAGGTTGACTCTCCAAGCGGGACCGCCTTGAAATTATGGGAATCGGCATCCTGCGGAAGAGAAATGAAAAAGGTGGCCGGACGCTCTGGCGCCGTCGGGCCAAGAGGTAAAAAAGAATTTGGAATAATGTCCATAAGAGGCGGCGATGTCGCCGGCGAGCATACGCTCTTTCTTATGGGCAAGGGTGAAAGATTAGAGCTTACACACCGTGTATCCGACCGTGATAATTTTGCCGTCGGTGCGATTAAATGCCTGCGATTTCTCTTTGACAAGCCCGCCGGTTTTTATGAAATGAAGGATATGCTCTCAGAATAAAAATATGCAGAGGGGAATATGGCTCTTCCTTATCTTCGCCCTGACAATGCTTATGCAGAGGGCTTATTGCGCACGGATAGACCTTTTTAATATATCCGTTGAACCTCATACTTCCCTGAAGATCAGCAATGAGCAGATGTTGAAATGGGATAATTTCTGGGCATTCAAGATCAGCGGGATAACCGATCCGTCTTCATTGTCCCGTCCGCTGATCAGATTTATTGACAGAAGTGATTTTAAGGGGGAAGTAAACGGTATACAAAAAGAATTCGTTTCCGGCTTTGCCACACCCGCTCGTTCCGAGATCATCATTTTGCTGCCTTTCAAAAATCCGGGCTTCCCGATAAACGGCATGGACGAGCTCATCAAACACGAGCTTCTTCATTTAGCGGTGTACGGTGCCGGCGGGGCGAATGTGCCGCTCTGGCTCAATGAGGGAATGGCGCAATTCTACTCCGATCAATACCCTGAGAATATCCTCTACTGGACATATGTATTTTTTATGCGCCTGCCAGAACTTCAGGAGATTTCGGGAATGGAATTCTACTCCTTTCCGAAGGTCAATTACCCCTTCTCGTATGATCTCGTTTCGTATCTGGACCGAAGATTCGGCGAAAAGAAACTCTGGATGGTTTTAAGGCATTTAAAGATAAGAGACGGCAATGAGGAAGCTTTTAAAACTGTTCTGGGAGTCAGTATCGGGGAGATATACGGAGATTTCCGCAAGCAATTAAAAAAGCAGATCTCGCCTACATTTTTCTTTACCCCTCAATTTCTCTTTATCCTTTGCGCCCTGCTCCTGCCTTTTGTTTATATGCTGCGAAGAAAGCGGTTCAAGAGATGGATGGAAATGCAGGTGGAAGATGAATAGAAATCTCCTTCGATTATTTATTCTCGCCTTTGTGCTATTGCTCGCGGTCTTCGCCGTGATGAAAATAGTCAATGAGATGTCAGCAAGACGGATCTGGGTGGCGGAAGAGATCTCAAATGGGGAATATAAAATATTGTCTGAGAAGGGCGAAATAATTATTTCTTTTTCAAAGCTTCTGAACACAAGGGATTTCCGGGATGTCGCCGGTGTGTATATATCTCCGGATGAGATCAAGGTCAACCCGGAAAGGATCTTTGACATTCTTGAAAAAAGCCGATTGCCGATAATTCTCCTTGAAAAGATCAGACAGCCGGACCCGGGTGAATTGCCGGAATCCTTCGCTTATCTTCCGCTTATGCGGGGTCATATGATCCCTTCGGATGAGTGGCAGCAGCTTTCTGATAATAAGAGGGTACTTAGATTTCGCAGAGCGGTGATCGAGCGGTCGGTGCATGTGATCTTTCTTCCTGAGAATTCCGCTTATATGCGGACAAAATTATTCCCGTACTTGAAAGCTTTTCGAATGCCTTCGCAATTATCTTCCATACGCTCTTTTAATTTTGCCCGTATACTGGAGAGATTATTTCTCCTCTTTGCCATTATCGCCTTCTCTTTGATATTGAGCTATCTTCTGTCCATGAAGCGCCTGGAAATGCTCGTTCTTTTTCTGGTCGGTATATCTCTTATCGCGTCCTATGCCGGAGGGATGCGGGTGTTCACGAATATGCTTTCGGTCGCATTGGTGATCATCTTTGTCCTTTACGGATTTAACGGCATCTTACAAGGCAATATGGATTTTTTCAGAATAAGCGCCGCTTCGCTGCTGATAGGGTTGACAATATATGTCCTCCATTCCCAGCCGAAATTCGCTTATTATCTCTTGAGATTCAGAGGTGTAAAGGCGGTGTTTTTCATTCCTCTGATCATTGTCTTTTTCCAGGTTGTATTGTATATCGTATCTGAGAAGATCGAGGTGAAAAGATTTCTTCCGCTATTCTCTATACTTTTTCTAATCGGCCTTTTTGTGATACTTTCCAAGAGCGGTAATTGGAAAATACTTCCGTCAGCTTTTGAGAACAAATTGAGAGCGATCTTTGAAACAGGCCTTTATGCCCGTCCAAGATTCAAGGAATTCCTTTTCGGCCACCCTCTTTTATTTCTGGGTATACGGATGTTTAAAAAAGACAAGAGATATGTCCTGCTGCTGCCATTTGGAATGGTGGGGCAGATATCTCTTATTAATTCATATATGCACTTAACGCACCCTCTTCATGTGATACTTCTCTCCTCCATATGGTCCATTATATTCGGTGTGATAATCGGAACGATCCTATATTATATTATTGATGCGGTAAGCAGAGGTTTAAAGAGATTATGAGAAATAGAAAACACTTTGACATATTTGCGGGATATTTCGGCGGCGGCAATGTTGGAGATGAACTTATTTTGAAGATGGGCCTTTCTTACGCCGACCCTTCAAAAACCGTTTGCGTGATCTCTTCAGACCCATGGTTCACCAAGGATAAATATAATGTACGCTCTATACATAAATACAATATTTTCGCGCTGATATATTATATGTTCTACGCTAATCGCCTTATCTTTCCCGGCGGCGGCATCTTTCAGGATATGACATCATCCCGATCATTGTATTATTATCTGGTGGTCGTTCTTCTGGCAAAACTATTCGGCGTTCGAGTGGAAATGTACGGCATGGGGCTGGGACCTTTCGTGAATTATCTGAATCGTATCCTTACGGTGAATATTTTGAAAAGGGTAGATCATCTCCAAGTGAGGGACGAGAAATCAATGAAATTTCTGAAGGGCATGAGAAAAGGCCGTGCGCATCTTGGGCCGGACACGCTTATGAAGTTCAGCAATTCGTTCTTATTGAATAACCCCGGCTCCTCGAAAGATACCTTTACCATCGGGATCAATCTTCGCCCCTGGCACAATGTAAAACGGCTGATCAAAGAGATAGTCCTTGTATTGTCAGAGTTGAAATCAGACCGTAAAGTGGCATTCTTTCTGATACCTTTTTCCCATGCTGACGAGAAGGTGTTGAAAAGGCTTCTGCCGTATCTCAATATCAATACCTATATG
>JAIVYW010000222.1:0-3757 GCA_048635215.1 Candidatus Atribacteria bacterium | reverse complement strand
GGCGTGGAGTACACGATTCCGTTCCAGTCGCCCCTCGTCGATGGCGTTGAAGTGCTTCGGCACGGAAAGGCCAGGCGTGCGAAGCTCTACTACATGCGAAACCTGAGTGCCAAGCGGGCCAGATTGAAGGAGCGACGGGCGAAGGTCGTCCAGCCACAGTCCTCCGACGACGCTGACAGCTAGCTTCGCCACCTGTTAAGGCTGATGCGGTACGCTGAGGTGGCAGTTGATGCCCCGGCGGGGAGCTCTACATACTCGTATTCTGTCCCTGAGGACCTCCCGGTGCAGGAGGGACAGAGGCTCAGGACTGGGCATTGATGCTTCTAAGAATGTACACTCGATGGGCGGAGAAAAAGGGTATTAAAGTGGAGACACTGGAATTTACACCGGGAGACGAAGCCGGAATAAAGATATCCACGATACAAATAGAAATGCCTCATGCTTTCGGATATTTGAAGGGAGAAACGGGTATTCACCGGCTGGTCAGGATATCCCCTTTTGACTCCAATTCCAGGAGACACACTTCATTTGCATCCGTTTATGTGATCCCGGAAGCGGACGATGATATTGCCATCGACCTGCAGGACAAGGATCTCAGGATCGACACCTTCCATGCCTCAGGGCCCGGAGGGCAAAGTGTCAATACATCGGATTCAGCGGTAAGGATCACGCATATTCCCACGAATATCGTTGCTACATGCCAGGTAGAACGCTCACAGCAGAAGAATAAATCGATCGCCATGAGACTCCTCAAGGCCCGCCTTTACGAACACTTTCTCCGATTGAAGGAAGAAGAGGACGCGAAGGATCAGGCGGAAAAGAAAGACATCTCATGGGGACATCAGATCCGCTCCTATGTTTTCCAGCCCTATACTATGATCAAGGACTTGAGGACATCTATTGAAACAGGCAATATCAATGCCGTTATGGACGGGGATATCGACCTTTTTATAGAAGGATATCTGAGCTATATCAGTACAAAATAAATGAAGCAAGTACGGCCTTTTTTTATTTTAGTTTTCGTGACAATGATAGCAACAGCTCTTATCAGGCCCGCCGTCCCGCTCATATTGAGAAACAGCGGAGCGAACGGTTTTCAGATCGGACTAGTTGCCGCGTTGTTCATGGTCTTCCGGGCGATCTCGGCATCCTTCAACGGGTATATGTGGGATCGGAGTAAAATACCGGCTTTCATCATTCCTCTTTCTTTCTTCCTCATATCATTGGTTTTTTACGGCTACTATTTCTTTGCATCCTTTGCAGGATTTCTGTTGTTAAGAGCTATTCACGGTGCCCTTTCAGGCACATTCTGGCCGATCCTGCAGTTGGAAACACTGAAGCGGTCGGGGAAAGATAGCTCTAAGGCGCTCAGTTTATACTTCATTTTCGGAAATATCGGCGGAGTTGTGGGGATACTGCTTTCGGCGCCGCTGATCATGTTACTTACACGGATAAGCATCAGCCCAAGCGAAAATGACGCATTGCCGTTGTTATTCATTATCGGAGGAAGCATAATCCTCTTTCTGGCACTCACATCTTTCAAGATTAAGGTGGATGGAAATAAAAAGGAAACAGAGAAAGAGGAGGAGGAGCGAAGAAGCAAAGATCTTCCCAGGTACATTTTCGTATTTATCCTCATCTTCAGCTTTCTGGCAGGTTCTATAAGCAATGTCCTGAATTCACTCATCATCGTTTACATTAAAGAGAATTTTTCATTGAACACCGTGAACACAACACTGGTATACGGGGGCCTGGTGTTGATCTCCTCGCTCTTTATCTGGGTTTTCAACTTCAAGATCAGCGCTGACAAGTGGAGGAGGCCTACGGCCTCTGTGCTCGTCCTGCTCTCTTTGTCCCTAATGGCTTTTATTTTCAATTTAGGGTATGCCGCTGCGCTTTTTTTCCTTCTTCTGGTCTTTATCGGCATAAAGGCGATAGTTCCCCTCTCAAGAAATCTTACCTTTGTGCTCTTTACAGGGAAAACCGGAACCAGGATCGGATTATTGAATTCTGTTTCGAATGTGGGTTCGTTTATCGGCCCTCTCGTCGCAGGGTTTATCTATGACAATTCTTCAAATAAGCTGCTTTCATTTCCAATTACCGGAATTCTATTTATCATTACCGCGATAGTGCTCTTTATCTGTATTAATGTAGATAAAAAAGAGGGCCATAATTGTTGAGCTATAGAAGGAAAAAGACAGTATATTATGTATTAATACCGCCGCGATCGGAATATAACTTTCAAAGCTCAGTTTTCTAAGTTTTCTGAACAGTAAATATACAAAAGACGCTAAGAATATGATCCCTCCTTCACAGAGATGCTGTAAAATAATATTGTGAGCATATTTCACTTCATTGGCGCCGGGCAATCTATATAGAGGGTATAGATCCGGGAAACTGCCTATGCCGTGACCGTAGATCGGACTTGAAAGCCAGATCCGGTAAGCAGAGCTGAAATTCTTATATCTCATAATGAAAGGATTCATTCCGCTTTTTGGAATAAGGTCTGAGTTTCTTATTATGATCAGAATTATCATTGATATCAAAATAAAAGCAAGATACAAAATAAGATGTTCCTTCTTCTTTTTAACAAATGGCATCACCATTATCGCCATGAATATTATCAGATTGAATGAGCTTGTCAGAAGAAGCATTACGGCTCCAAGGGCGGCGAATATGCACATACCGTACTTTTGCCTTATCAGATACCTGTACGAGAGCAGAGGGACTATAATAGCAAAGGTATTGGAGGAGTTAAATAAACCGTTTACACGCCCCATACGGATATGGTTCATAAATATCCCGCTGTCTATGAGGCTGCCCTTATAGGAGTTCAATTGTTCCAATAAGGCGGGATATGTCACATACTTCTGAAATAGGCCGTACAGGACCAAAAACAAAGCGCCGAGAAAGAACATTTTATCCGCTAATTCTTTGTCGCTTACATAATACAGAGACGCGATCAGGCAAGAGGCAATGATCAGATAAAGGTAATTCACCCCAGCGAATCTATTACTGGAGTAGATTGTCATAATGGCCGCAAGGGCAATGTAAATATATATCTCATGAGAAAATAAGCGGGTAATAAGGGTCTTGGAAAAGAGTATATAAACGGCCAAGACGGCCATAATGACCAGGTGCGGTACCGCATAATTCAAAAAAGGAAAGAGTACCACACCCAGTATTAGTACGGGTATGGCGCGGTTCTTAATCAAATCACCTATTGTTCTGATCCAAAATTCCGGCAACAATGACTGATGCAATTTTGTTCAGCATGAGAGGAGCGGGGAGCGCCGCATACCCGCAATGGAATATCATCTTTGGTCAATTTCTTCCTCTCTCTTCGCTTATGTACCACAAAGGGTACACCGCACTTATTGTTCGTTGAAATTGACTCAAATCTAAACATTCCATAGTCATCGTCTTTATGAGTCAGATCACTAAATCGTGGACATAGTCAATATAGGCATGAACATGGCGACGATAATAAAACCAAGCACACCACCAAGGACCACCATGATTATAGGTTCCAAAGCGGACATGAGGCCTTCTACGGCCGTATCCACTTCAACTTCGTAAAAGTCAGCGACCTTTGACAAGAGATCAGATGTTTTACCTGACTCCTGACCTGCGTCGATCATCTGTATGACCATTCCCGGAAACACACCAGAGTCCTTCAAAGGAGTGGTCAGCGGCTGACCGGAGGTAACTGCCTCTTTGGATTCCATGATTGCTTCCTCGAAAAGGACGTTTCCTG
>JAIVYW010000221.1:0-3766 GCA_048635215.1 Candidatus Atribacteria bacterium | reverse complement strand
AGTCGTCGAAACCGCAAAACGCAGGGTCCTCTGAGCAAAGTGCGCAAAGTGTGTGCATTTCTTCTTTACATTGCTTATGGCCATTAGAAGGACAGTCGGGTTGACCGCGGCCGTTTCCGTTTCCATTTCCGCAGAATTTGGGATCCTCTGAACAAAGTGCACAAAGTGTGACCATGTCGCCATCAGCTTTCTTTCTTTCCGGTGTTGTAATAAATTTCATTATTATCTCCTTAAATTAGAATAAGTCGCCGGGACCGCAAAACGCAGGGTCCTCTGAGCAAAGTGCGCAAAGTGTGTGCATTTCTTCTTTACATGGCTTACTACCATTAGAAGGACAGTCGGGTTTCCCGCCGCCATTTCCATTGTCGTTTCCGCAGAATTTGGGATCCTCTGAACAAAGTGCACAAAGTGTGACCATGTCGCCTTCAGCTTTCTTTCTTTCCGGTGTTGTTATAAATTTCATTAACATCCTCCTCCAAAAAATTATGAGTCATTATATCAGAACAGAATACCCATGTCAAGAGCAAAATGAAAAAAAGTTATAATATATACATCTTTTCTTTACTTACGAATCTTGGGACTTCTTTAATAATGGTATATTGGACTATATTAAAATATTAAAAAAGTAAGGTTTTGTGAAATATGTTTCAAAGTTTTATCGTATTACATGACAAATCCATACATTTCTTTCAGTCGATTGACAATCGTGTGCATATTTGCTAAAATCCGTACATCCTAGGGAAATATGAGAATTGGTATAATAGGGAGGCGTAGAACTCCCAGCAGTGAATCATTAATCAAACTTCTTTCCGATAAGGGAGAGAATGTCAGGTTTTTTGAGATCTCGCCGAAATGCGAAGAGCAATTGATCGCCATTGATGAATCCGGGATATTCATCACCGCTGAGGATGGCGATACGAACGGCGAAAATCTCTTTGACTTTGATCGTATTATTTTTGACAATGCGACTTATTTCTGGTCACACCTTCAGCTTCGAAAATACTCCAGGGAGTTCTGGAATGAGATCAAGGATACCTGGGATGAGGAGATCGCAAGCTTTCGTGAGAGTGAATCCGTGAGATTCTCAGTATTCAGCATTTTAAGCGAAGCGGTATCAGTTATCAATCCGATGAAGCTTTTCATGATGGCTGAATACAAGCCGCTGTTTTTCAGATCCCTTCAGATGAACGGGATCAAGGTATCACCTTATATCGTTTCAAACAGAAATCAGGAATTGATCGACTTCGACGAAAAACACAGCACAAGAAGGATCACTCTGGCACAGCAGTATACCGATCCCGATCCGGACTGGCTACGACAGATCAAGGATGCCGGAGAGAATATGGATATGCCTTTCTTTATTCAGAAGGTTCCGGCAGAAGGTTTGATGAAGGTAGTTTTGACCGCGGATGAAGTATTCAACGCTGATAATCAGCAAAACGAGAAATTTTCGGATGCCGCGAAAAATACCGCGGAATATATTTCCAAAGCGATCGGATCTAATGATTACTTTGTTGAACTTGAGGGATATGAAGAAAATGACGAGCTGTATATCACCCAAATGACGCCATCGCCCGATCTGAGAAGCTATAGCACAAAAACAAATAATGGAATATATGAACTTATAACAAGACCTGGAGGAAGGGATGAAGGAATCAAGATATAATTTCTTTTTTGAAAAAGGAGACGGCAACTATCTGGCATACAATGCCTTCACGAACGCCTTTGCCGAAGTAAGTGCCGAAGAATATGAGATCATCACTGAAATGCTGGAGGATCCCGGCAATTATAAATGCGACAGCAAGGATAAAGAGTCCGTCAAAGAAGAACTTACCTATGGCGGTTATCTGATAGATGATGATTTTGACGAATTGGACGCGCTGCGGCTTGAATATTACAGCGACCGGTTCAATGACAATACTCTAAACCTTACGATCGCGCCAACCATGCGCTGCAATTTCAGATGTGAATATTGCTATGAAGAGCATCTGAAGATCGATATGTCAAAAGAGATCCAAGACGCTATCGTAAAATTACTTGAAAATTCAGCCGAAAGACTCAATGAGTTCACCGTTACATGGTTCGGCGGCGAACCCACTCTGAAGATGGATATCATCGAGGACATGACAGCGAGATTCAAAAAGATCTGCAAGAAGAACAATATTTCTTATTCCGCTACCATCGTATCCAACGGATACATTCTTAATAAGAAAATGGCGCAGAAGCTCAAAGATCTCGATGTGATCATCGCCCAGATAACACTTGACGGGCCAAAAGAGATACATGATGTAAGACGGCCAGTTGTAGGCGGTGCCGGATCCTTTGACAAGATCATCGATAACTTGAAGGAGATCTCAGATATTCTCAGGATACATCTTCGGATAAATGTTGATAAAAATAATTACAAGGAAACAGAAGAGCTCTTTGACTATCTTGAAGAAGTCGGACTTAAAAACAAAGTCCTGCCGTACTTCGGGATAGTTACAGCATACACTGATACCTGTTCGAATATCGCTGAATCCTGTTTCGACCTGCAGGAATATTCGGATATCGAGATCACCATGTATGAGAAGGCGGTTGCCAAAGGATATAATATGGCAAAATATCCCCAGCGTATTAGTGGCGGGTATTGCACAGCGGACAGAGTCTCAAGCATGGCTATCGCGCCGAACGGCCTGGTTTTTAATTGCTGGAATCACATGTCTTCTGAAAGGGATGACGCGGTAGGAAGCCTGGCCGGAGAGAAATACGACAAATTCCTCTACAATTATCAGAAATGGATGGGACATAATGTCTTTGAAAAAGAAAAATGCCGTGAGTGTAAAGTGCTTCCGATCTGTATGGGCGGCTGTCCTTATGAGAATATGAAGCTTACCGGCGACGCGACGATCTGCAATCCCATGAAATTCAATATTACGAAGATACTTCAGATCTATTATGACGCGTCTAAGAAAATTCAAGGCAAGAATCACGGCAGGGCAAGAGAATTTGAGCAAAAGAGGCAAGAGCAAAATAAAAAATGAAGACAGTAGGCATCTTCGGAAAAAAGGACAATAAAGAGGTTTTGGCCGTCAAGGGAAAACTCGAAGAACATGAGTCGCAATCAGGTGACATTGTAGTATTCGCTTCCATAGGTGCAGGCATGAATGTCAATTCGCTGGTCTACAAACTGGAATAAACTCTCGCTTTCGCCAGCCGTTGGCGCTGTAGAAGGACACTGTTATAATTGTTCACCGGTTCCCGGATTTAAGGGTAATCTTTGCATCGTAATAAAATGACATCGAACTGCCAGTGATAGCAATAGCAGAGAAAACAGGAGTGATGAAAATTTCATGATTGAGATGCGTATTCACGGAAGAGGTGGTCAGGGAACAGTTCTCGGAGGGGCGATGCTTGCCAAGGCGCTGCTTGATGAGGGCAAATATGTAAGCTACTTCCCCGAGTTTGGCGGAGAGAGAAGAGGGTCGCCGGTAAAAGCATTCCTGAGAATCGACGAGGAAATAATCTATTTAAAACAGCAAATCTATGAGCCTGACATAGTGGTAGTAATGGACAGTACAGTAGGGATGAAAAACGTCATCTCTGGACTTAAGCCAGGGGGTCAATTAATTGTCAACAGTCCAAAGTTAGCCATAGAATTTCAAGAGCTTGGCTCATTTAAAATAACCACCATAGATGCCACCAGAATCGCCATGAGGCATAGAATAGGGTCTCTAAGCGCTCCAATTGTCAATACTACGATGATAGGGGTAGTAGCCAGAGTGCT
>JAIVYW010000220.1:0-3770 GCA_048635215.1 Candidatus Atribacteria bacterium | reverse complement strand
GGCTGGAAGATGATTTTGTTATCCCCACGGAGGTGCGGGATGCCGGCCTAGAAGATCTGTTCATTGAGACGGTGAGAAGGCAGAACCGTTTATATCACGAGCTTTACGCCGGTCTGAAGGAATACATGTTTGAAAAGCACCGGGACATGCTGTCCGACCCGCGGGGCCGTTCCACAGTGGATGGATGGGCGAAGGAGGATGCCAGATATATAGTCTCCATGGCGACGCACGCCCAGCTGGGCATGACCCTGAACGCGAGGAACCTTGAACTGATGCTCAGACGCTCGGCGGCGCATGTCCTGAAAGAGGTAAACGAATACGGGACGAAACTCTACGACGCGACCGGGGATATCGCGCCTTCACTGATCAGGTACACCGGGGCGACGCCTTTTGACCTGGATGCGAGGGCAGACCTGAAGAAAGCAACTGCGAGCCTGATGGAAAAAATGGGTGCATTTGATGAGGGCGCGGTTGTCGCGAAGGATGGGAATGTGACACTTGTGCATGCCACGCCGGACGGTGACGAAAAAATTATCGCGTCTATAATGCACTCATCTTCCGATCTTCCCATGGCCGAATGTCTAACTGCTGTTCACAGGATGAACAGTGAAGAAAAGGAAGAGATAATCAGAACCTCCTGCCGCCATATGGAATCGTATGATCCGCCGCTGAGGGAATTTGAGAATGCCGGTTTCTCATTCGAGGTCACGGTCAGCGCCTCCTGTTTCGCCCAGTTGAAAAGGCACAGGATGGCTACAATGACATGCCAGGATTATAACCCTTCGCTCGGCGTTACCATGCCGGCGTCAATGGAGAACACAAACTCATGCCCGGCGATGTTTGACCTTACAAGTGTTCTTTCATAAGCGTGCCCTGAAACTTCATATTTTCTTGACCATATGCTTGTGAAACCGCCCTTTGTAACAAGACCAACTGGAAGCCCGAGTGCTTCGCCCATATCTGTCTTCAGATAGGCAGCGCCAACTGTCCATGCATTACCGACACTTGTAGATAAAGTATACTGTTTTGGATGAAGGAATGAATAAAGAAGTACTAAAGAAGATCATAACATCAAACAACAAGTTCGTAAGATCTGAAATACAATTAAATAAGAGACATATTCTCGATACTTTGCCGGAAACGAAAAAGGTAGTAATATTATATGGTGTAAGGCGTAGCGGAAAAACATTCATTTTGTTTGAAGAGATGTTAAAGCATCCCGAGAAGTACTCCCTGTATATTGATTTTGAGGACGAAAGGCTTTCCGAATTCACCTCCAATGATTTTGAAACATTGTTAGCCGCTTTTCATGAAATATATCCTGAATCAATTGATCAGATCAAATATTTTTTTCTCGATGAAGTACAAAATATATCAGGCTGGGAGAAATTTGCCCGTCGCGCTGTAGAAAGGGAAAACATTAAGGTGTATGCCGCCGGTTCTTCATCAAAGATCACGCCATCGGAAATACACACTTCTTTGCGCGGAAGGGAATGGTCTGTAGAGATATTCCCTTATACATTCGGAGAATATCTGACCGAGAAGAATATCAAGCCGGGAAATGTATACTTATATGGTAAAAAGCAGTCATTGCTGATCAATTACCTGAATGAATATATGAAATGGGGCGGATTCCCGGAGGCTGTCATGATAGATGATGAATTCAATAGAAGTAAATTATTGAAGCAATATATGTCCGCAATGTTTTTCAGGGATATTGTAGAAAAATATAAAATATCAAATATTACATTGATTGAAACACTGATGGAAAAAATCTATTCTTCATACTCATGTAAATTATCATTGAATGCTTTTTATAAACAGTACAAAAACCTGTTTCCAATATCAAAAGACGCTTTGTTTGAATATTATAAATATCTCCTTCGCAGCAGCTTGGCATTTGAAGTAAAACTATTTACAGAATCCGCATATAAAAGAAACCGCAATCCATCAAAGGTATATTTAGTGGATCCGGGCTTGGCCTTGCATGTACGGTCAGAAGATAATGGGCGTCTTCTGGAGAATCTTATATTTCTGCATCTGCGGCGAAAAAACAAAGAGATATTTTATTATGCAGGAAACGGAGAATGCGATTTCATTGTACGAGATGATTCATCAATTTCTGCTTTTCAAGTTACATATTCACTTAATGATGAAAATCGTGAAAGAGAATTGTCTGGTCTATTGGAAGGTTGTCATGATCTCGGAATAAGCAGTGGAACAATAATTACCTTTGATCAGGAAGATTCATTTACGAAATCGGGCATTGAAATCGATGTAATCCCCGCATACAGATGGTTGATCACTAATAATAAATAAGCTGCGTTTCATGGGGCCGGTGGTGGACAAAGGGGACATTTCCAGAATCTTTCCAAGTATAATTAAAGATATAATATTACCATAAACAAATTGATCAAAACACTCCACATCAGCACACTCTCGAACATAGTTCTATTTAGGGCATTTTTCTACTTGTGCAATTTATCCCGTAACTATCAGTTTCGAGACCACCGTCCCCACTCTCTCTTTAACTAACCTCCATCCTCTAACCTTTAACCTCCTCTTTTCTTCCTTGAATATTCCCCCGCATAATGGCATAATCAAATTATGAAGATCTCATTGGCCCTGCTTCTTACGATATCGCTCTTATTCGCCACAAGCAACGCGGAAGCGCAAACGGTGACGATCAAAGCCGTCGGCGATATTATGATGGGGACCAAGTATCCCACCCCTAATCTGCCCCCCGATGACGGAAGGGGATTATTTCTGAATGTCACGGATACTCTTAAAGGCAGCGACCTGCTCCTGGGAAATCTCGAAGGGGTCTTCTCTGTTTACAATAAGAGCGAGAAAAATGTAGGCACAGGGAAATATTACGCCTTTAATATGCCGATATATTATGCGCAATACCTTAAGGACGCGGGATTTGATGTCCTTAATATCGCCAATAATCATTCTCGGGATTTCGGCGAGGACGGGCTTTCAGACACGATCTTCACACTGCAGCTAAACGACCTCAAATATACAGGGCTAAGGGATACATTGACGGTAGTTAATAAAAATGGATTAAAGATCGGCATCATGGGATTCTATTGGAATGATTATTTTAATTCGATACTGGACCTTGAAAGAACGATGCATAGGGTATCCGAGAACCGCGCCAAGGTCGATATCCTTATAGTGACCTTTCACGGAGGGGCGGAGGGGACGGCGGCTGCACATACATCCGATAAGATGGAATATATGGGTAAAACCCCGCGGGGAAATGTTGTCGCATTCGCAAGGAGCGCCGTAGAGGCAGGAGCAGACCTCGTATTGGGGCATGGGCCGCATCTGCCCAGGGCAATGGAGATCTACGGCGGGCGGCTTATCGCCTATTCTCTGGGTAATTTCTGCACCTACGGGAGTTTCAGTATGAAGGCTACATTGAAATACTCCCTGATACTTGAAATAGAGATGGATGAGCACGGATTCTTCAAGTCCGGCAGGATACATCCCGTTATTCTGCTTGACCGCGGCATACCTCATCATGACTCCGAAGGAAATACCATCGGATTGATGCAAGAGCTCACAAAGGCAGATTTTCCAGACACACCTCTTCATATAAGCGATGAAGGGGAAATTTCCATCAAATAATAAAATCAATGTATAAGGAGTTATCGATATGTCAAAAGTCGCGCTTGTAAAATGTGATTCCTATGACCAGAAGAATGTATTTGAGGCGGTCAAAAGAGCCGTTATGCTTCTTGGCGGGCCAGAAGAACTTGTTA